>JAICHE010000033.1 GCA_025922755.1 Nitrososphaeraceae archaeon | reverse complement strand
TCAGAAAATCTATTCAACAAAAAATTATCCACATGAAGCTATATGAGGTTAGCCACAACCATAGAATTTTCTTTGATTTCTAATTCTCTATATTGCAAACTTTAAATCCAGCAGGCAATACTTTTGGATTTATGTTACTGCCAGCGGAAATTGAATCAAAAACCTTGATTCCAGCTTTGAGGGCAATCCTTGCTAAAAAATTAGCAGAGGACCACAATGTCCGTGAGGAAGAAATCTCAAAGATGTTGGGAGTTACACAAGCTGCAATCAGTAATTATATTCGCGGAACTAGGGGAGATCCTGCCCTGATTGCTAAATTACTATCTGAGAAACAAGTATCTGCTTTGATTGATGAACTTACTGAAAATTTATCCTCGGACATGGCGTACACTCCTTCCAGCCTTTCAAAATTCATTGGCCTTTGCAATTACATAAAATCCAGCCTACTGATTTGCGAAATTCATCATAATCTAGAATCAGATATTGACGAAAAGGTTTGCAAAGAGTGTGAAAATATGCTTCTTAAAGGTCCAGGAAGCGTCTATTAGATTTTCTGAATAATAATTTCTATGTTTGATTGTGTTCTTCCCATCTCATGAATCGGCTCACTGTCTACTGAAATTTTTTTAATTTTTGAATTACCTTTTAGCATATTTTCAGTTATGATGTTTGCAACTGCTACTGCATTTGGGATGGAATTTCCTCTTGCTCTAATTGTAATTTCTTTGTGTTTCCCAATAATCCCCAATGCATCAAGGGCAGATTGCATGACTGGATCATTGTGTATTTCAAATACGTTGTTGGGTTCTTTGGTCTGCTCTTGACCATTTGGTCCCTTTGTCTCCTCTGTGAGCATTATTCATTCTTTCAGAAATTTTGAGTTCTTTTAAGTTTTATCGACGATTGGTCCACTTAATCAAAATAATCAATTGGGATGTTTTGATAGTCACCGTTTGGCAAAACTCGTCTAATTGTGATTGGGATCACTCTTAATTCCAGCTCCTCCATTGCGATATCTAGTGATATCCTTGCAGTTTTTGGAATTGGGATAAATGGTGGGGCTCCAAGAGATAGTTGCAAAGCTCTTGCACCCATAATTCTTGCTTTTTCAAATCTTGTTAGTGTTGGAGGTCCAATTGTTATCTTTCCTTTCTCACATGGAATTTCTATTGGTTCATGTTCTTCTACAGTGTCGACAATTTCTCTGCTCTGAATTTCTTCTAATTTCTTTTCAAGTTCTGCTTGTTGTTTTTCTGTAAGGGGTTCTGCGTCTTTGCCTCCTTCTGTAAGTTTTCTATATGTTGCCAATGCTTTGTCCAAACCCGCATTGACCTCAAGGTCTGTTTCTAGTTCTTCAACCTCAGTTTCTTCAATAGGTTCTGCAGATTCCACTATAGGATCTTCAACATTGGACAAGTATCGATTTTCTCTCAAAGCGTTATATATTCCAATAAATTTAAACTACAAATTGACTTCAAGTTCAGTCTCTAAAAAACAACTAATTCTGGAAATCAAAGGAAAAGCAAAAATCCCATGTGATCTAAAACGGCATTTGTCCCCAAGAACAGTGGGAACTATTATGAGATCCCTTCCCTTGGAAGGCCATGCTCATTTAATGGGAAAAAGTATTGCATATTTTGAAACATCAATTGATTCAGGAACTGAACGTCCTCGTAAAGAATTCAAAAAAGGCGATGTTGCATTTTTATCTTCTTCTGGAGATATCTGTTTTTTTATTGCAGATGTGGACTCGGGTAAAACGATGACTCCTATAGGAAAGTTAGGCGAAAACATGGATGCGTTAAAAGATCTTAAACCTGGTGATAGTTTTTTGCTCTATGAAGTTGCTGGCTGATAAATATAATGACCACTAAATCCGCCAACTCGTTTTATGATTCCTTTTTTGAGAGCATCTTTTAGAAACACATTGGCAGCTGACACTTTAACACCTGTTTGTCTTGCAAGCTCATGTACTGTGATGACTTTGGAGTTTTGTACTATTTTTGTTGCTTCTTGTTCGTTGAGCATAACTGTGATCTCGGCCTTTTTTGGGCCACTTTCTCCTTTGTCTTTCTTGCCTTTCTTAGACTCTGGTTTTTTTGTTCCAGCCATGTTCAGAGAAAAAAATATTCCTCTTATAAACGATGTATTCAAATCACCAAAATTTTTTAGCTGAAAACTATTAGATTTTACTGGATTTTTCAAATATAAATAACATCCATTCTAAATTATTCTATGGGAGTTGTGTCAAAAGGCGCCAAATGCAATGTGGAAGGATGCGATAATGACGGCGCACGTTCATTGAATACGACAAAGGTGGAAAATGCAAATCTTCGAGTAAACTCAACAGGAAAAAAGAGTGTCTTGTGTAAAGAGCATTACAAAGAATACAAAAAAGAATCTAAAGATGACCGCGATTTAGAACGGGCTCGCTTTGATAGATTTTAATTATTTGCGTGATTTTTGTTTTTTTGATTTCATCGGTTTTTTAAAATAATCCTTACTTAGATTTTGATAAAAATCATCTAATTTCTTGTATAGTCGTTTTGGTTTTCGAGGCTTTTGATTACTCAATACATACAATGCTAAAATTGGAAATGCAATTGTGGCATCGGCATAAACAGTGACGACGCCTTCGTGAGAATCTTGTACTTTGCCCCAACTTTTCCCTTCTTGTAAAGTAGCTCCTGAAAGTCCTCCGGTATCTGGTCTTGCATCTGTTATTTGTATAATGTAATCTTGTCCTCCATCATTTCGTCGAAGAATTTGGTCAAGTAATGGACCTGTTTGCTGAGCTGTATTTTTGGGAACTCCTCCACCTAATTCCAAAATCCCTGATTTTTTTGAATTAAACAAAATAGATGCTTGTTCTATAATCTCTCGTACAAAATCTAAATTGTACACTTTACCTTCTAGTCTTTGTACAGCTAAATTCAGTGCAAGAGAAGAGTCTTTCATTGTTGAAATGTATACTGGGACATCATACTCGTACGCTGTTGTGATGAAGCTTTTTTCTGGATACTTTGATTTTTCTTTACTAATTTTACCCATCAGATTGCAAAATTCTGCAGTAGTAAACGGTTTGTCAGGAAAGTCTTTTCCAAACATTTTTTGGATAATTTGATCCTCTGCCTCAAGGGTTTCATAGAATTTTATGTATACATCTCTTATTCTGACTATCTCGTTTTCATAGAGTTTCATATCATCTACATCAAAATGTCCTTGTTTAATTGGAAGTCCCCACGCAAAATGGTCTTCATGGTACACGTTTGCACCTGTTGTGATGATCCAATCTACAAACCCTCTCTCAATTAATGATTTGATAATTCCTCCAAATCCCACTGGAGTCATTGCTCCAGACACCGTAAGACAAATTGTCGCGTTTTCTTTTATCATCTTTGCATATAGTTTTGCAGCTTCACCTAGTTGCCTTCCATTAAATCCAGATCTTGCAAAAACTTCAACTAACTCCTCAATTGTCATATTTGGGTCTAATTTTATGTGAGGAATGTCCTTTCCATGAAATTTGTGATGGTCCACTTTGAAGGTAAAATAAAACTGTAAATTAATACTTGTGCTTTATCTGTAAATTTTGAAAGAAATTAGGACCTTAAACTTAATTTTAGAATTTTGCGTAAATTTTGCTTTGTGATGCATAGATTTCTTATGTGGGAGTCAATAATTTACCTTGAAATGAAAATTATTGATTTACATGATCCTAACCGTGTTAACCGCAAACCAGATCAAATAGAAATTTTGTTTAATTCTGGAGATTTTGAAGAACAGGGATTTTTGGTAAAACATGTTGAATTAAGACTTTATGTGGAAAAAATTGATGAAAAATTGGGTCCCTTTTCATTGATAACTTCTTTTGTCGAAACAGATAGGGGATCAGTTGAAATGATTTATGATGAGGGATTTCGCGGTAAAGATTCGTTAAATCGTGCCGTACAATTTCTGGTCTCTAATCTTGGATTATCAGCTTTAATTTTACGTTCAATTATTACACTCAAAGGACATTTGGCAGAATAAACTAATGTTCTAAATTATTTATGAACTATAACTAATATTCAGAAACATGCTAAATGATTCTTCTATTCGAAAATCCATAGACAATTACGTAAAACAAAGATTAAAGGAAATTCCAACGGAAATTAATCAGACATTTTACAAAATAGAACAAGTTTGGAAATGTCAAAACGAAATTGATTTTTTGTATGGGTACTATGTGGGAAAATTAGAGGAAGGATCCCTTCATTTTCTTCTAAAGGCCTCAAGAGCCACTTCAGGCGGTTATATTGATTCGTTTGAAATCCGAGGTATAATAGAATCTCATAGACAAGAATTAAGGGGCATTATAGAAAAATCACTTGAAGGTTCTTGATGCCCTCTTCTTTCTATCTTAATTTTATGAAAGAATCGTATATTTATGCCACAATTGGGTAACTTATCGTGCGTATTTTACAACTTCACTGTGACAGTATCGAGTACACTCCTACAAAAAAGGAGATTAAAACTGCAGAAGAAAACGTTTCTACTGATACCATCCACCTAGATGAGCTAGTTGTGGCTTTTGTTGCCATTGAAAAAGAAGATGATTCATCAGTGGCACAAGATGCGATTTCTCAGATAAAAAATTCTATGGAAAAAATTGGTTGCAAAAAATTACTGCTTTACCCATATGCTCATCTCAGCTCAAACTTGGCACCTCCTTCAACTGCAATTTCTCTACTAAAAGAGATGGAAACGTCTGCCAAGGATCTTGATGTTTCTCATTCTCCTTTTGGCTGGACAAAATCCTACAAGGTTCAAGTAAAAGGACATCCTTTGGCAGAAAGCTCCAAAGTAATCACAAAACAAACTACTGGTATTAAATCTGAGGAAGACACATCTGAGGCACTAAAAGGAGAATCTAAAATCAAATCCTTTTGGTATATCCTTACTCCTGAAGGAACAATGACTCCAATGTCTGAATTTAATTTCTCAAAACATCCCAAATTAGAAGTGTTATCAAAATATGAATCTGCAAAAAAACGAAGTGTTGATGAACCTCCTCCACATGTTGCATTGATGAAAAAATTGGCAATTGCAGATTATGAATCTGCATCAGATTCAGGAAACATGCGATTTTTTCCAAACGGGAGATTGATAAAATCACTAATTGAACAATACGTTACAAAACGAGTCAAGGATTATGGGGGATATGAAGTAGAGACGCCAATCATGTATGATTCACACCATCCAAGTATGGTTAGTTACTTTAACAGATTTCCTGCCAGACAATACAATATCGATTCAGAAGGTAAGAAACTTTTTTTGCGATTTGCCGCATGCTTTGGACAATTCCTAATGGCAAACGAATTTCAACTATCTTACAAAAATCTACCATATCGTTTGTACGAACTTACTAGGTATAGTTTCAGGCGCGAACAATCAGGAGAACTGGTTGGGTTAAGGAGACTTCGAGCATTTACTATGCCTGACTGTCATGCGTTCTGTAAAGACATGGAGCAATCAATTGATGAAATCAAAACCCGTTTTGATCTATCTCAAAGCGTACTAAAGGAATTAGGAATAGAAGAGTCAGATTATGAAATGGCCATAAGGTTTACAGAGGACTTTTACAATGAAAATAAAAAAACAGTTGAAGAACTTGTAAAAAAACATGGAAAACCTGTTTTAGTTGAAATGTGGAAAGAAAAATTCTTTTATTTTGTTTTAAAATGGGAGTTTAATTTTATAGATAATCTTGGAAAAGCATCTGCTTTATCGACTGATCAAATAGATGTAGAAAATGGAAATCGGTATGGTATTGACTTTGTAGATGAGAATAATGTAAAAAAGAACCCCATAATTTTACACAATTCCCCCAGCGGCGCAATTGAGAGAATTATTTACGCTCTTTTGGAAAAAGCAGCATTTGATTCAAAACAAGGTAGAAAACCATCTCTTCCATTATGGCTTGCTCCCACACAAGTAAGAGTTATTCCTCTAAAAGACGAGTTTTATGATGTTTGTTCAACACTGTCTGACAAACTATCTTCTCATAACATTCGTGTTGATATTGATGACAGAAATGACAGTATTGGAAAACGAATTAGAGAAGCAGAAAAAGAATGGATTCGCTACATTCTTGTGATTGGGGAAAAAGAAGCAGATTCTGAAAACCTTAGCATTCGAGACAGGCAAACAGGAAATGTCAGAGAACTTTCATTTGATGATTTCATAAAAGAATTTCAAGAACAGACAAAAGACAAACCATTTTCTGGTTTGAACAATCCAAGGAACCTGTCTCAAAGGCCTCAATTAATGGTGTAAAAAATGAGCTTTTTAGATCTATACATGAATAGAAATCCACTGATCACCGCATCAGGAGAAGGCGAACCTATTGCAACCGTCTTTGGTATTCCTTTTGATTCTACTCACTCCTACAAGCCTGGTTGCAGATTTGGACCTGATGTAATCCGAGACGCATTTAACAACATTGAGATTTTTCATCCTGATTTAGGAATTGATCTTGAGAATGCAAACATTGAGGACTTGGGAAACACTACCCACACGGTTGTAGCATCTGAGATGATTGACATGGTTAGAAAAATCACAAAAGAACTATTTGAAAAAAACAGACAGTTGTTCATTCTTGGCGGTGAGCATTTGATTACCTATGGAACTTACATGAGTTTTCCAAAAAACACTGGGTATGTTGTATTTGATGCACATTATGATTTACGCGATGAATATGCTGACATTAAATTAAGTCATGCATCTTATCTTAGAAGAATAGTTGAAGAAAGAGGTGCAGACAACATCTTACATGTTGGTGCACGAGCTTTTGTTAAAGAAGAATTTGCTTTCTTAAAAGAGCACAATATTAAAACAATCACTGACAAAGAAATACGTCAAGGAAAGGGACCTCAATTACTAAAAGATCATGTGTCTTCATTTGATACTCTTTATACCAGTCTTGATCTTGATGTCCTAGATCCTGCATTTGCTCCTGGTGTTGGCAATCCCGAAGCTGCAGGAATTACATCCCGTGAATTGTTTGATATGATTTACTCTTTTGAGAACAAAAAGGTCACAGGAGTGGATATTGTAGAATTGAATCCAAGTTATGATAATGGGGCAACTGCATCTCTTGCAGCTAAAGTGATGTCTACTCTAATAGCTATGAATTTGGCTCAAAACTAGCTAAAGTAGATTGACTATTGCCTAACACAAATTACTTTGTTTGTATTTTATTTCTCTTTTTTTAGAAAATTTTCATGTTAGAATTTAACAGAATCGATTCTTGCAGAAATTGTGGAGAATCCCTTGACGTACTGACAACCTGTATGGTTTGCGAACAACCTTCCCAATTCAAGTGTTCAAATTGCTATCATTTTGTAGATGATCCTATTCATACCCAATGTGTGATTGTTGAAGATAATCTCTAATTCACGCCTGAAACAAAGCATCCTTCAAAAATTTATCAAAAAACAGACCAAATTTTTCTGATTTTTTATATACGTGGGTTTTGGGAGAATCTCGTGTTAAATAATCTTAGAGAGTCACTTCGACCAGCACTTGAAAAGATGGGGAAAGCATTTGCATCAACAGGACTCTCTCCAAACTTTTGGACTTCGGTTGGTTTGGTTTTTGCTTTGGCATCTGCCGTAGTTTATGGGTTGGCCATAGAATACGGGTTAATCATAGGTGGAATCTTGTTACTTGTTTCAGGATTTTTTGATATGGTGGATGGTCAAGTTGCAAGAGTAACAGGTAAGACATCAAAAAAAGGCGGATATCTTGATTCAATGTTTGATAAAATTGCAGAAACGGCAATTTTTTTAGGAATCTTGGTTGGTGGTTATGCAGAACCATATCTTGTTTTATTGGCAATTACTCTGTCTCTGTTAGTAAGTTATGCTAGAGCAAAGTCTGATGCACTAAATGTAAAACTTCAAGGTGTTGGTATTGGTGAGCGTGCAGAACGACTTTTGGTTATTGCAATAATTGGAATTGTAGGATTTATGGGAATAGCCGTTTTGATAGTAGTTATAATTGCAGCTATAACTTTAGTTCAAAGGATGATAGTTACTGCCAAAAATATTGAGGAATAATTTTATCGAAGTTTTCCTCGTTTTCTTCTATTGTCAGCTGATCTGATTTTTAGAATTTTAAAATGAATTGCACAAGAAATGCAATAGTGCTTCAATACAGTTGGCGATGCAATATATGCACCTTGAGCACGTAATTCTTTTGCCAAAGTATGTTCCACTAGATTGAGTTTTGATGTGACTTTTTTTGCTTTGTCTTTAGGTACTGTTTGCCCACAGTTTGTACACTGTACGACTCCTGTTGAACCTTTTCCTCCTTTTGTACGTCCTCTACTAGCACGCTTAAGTGGCATGCCAATAATCTCTCGTGCCTCCTTATATTCTTGCGTATAATCTAAAAATTGCAACAATTCGTGCCTATCTAGGAAGGAATTCTGGATCATGTTTTAATTCTTGATCTTGCTCTTACAGTTTGTAGATATATGCGTGGATTATGTCACAAATGCTTTGTCTCTAATTTGGATCTGATAGTATCCAAAGGAGAAATTATCTGTAAAACCTGTTTTGAAAAGATGAATGCAAATAACTAAATCATCAATATATGGATTCAATTAAATGAAAATTGCATTATTTTCCCACTGTGCTATTGATACTATATCCATAGGGGATTCAAAATATGAACAAATTGGTGGCGCAGCTTGTTATGGGGGAATAACTGCAAAGCGCTTTAAATTTGATGTGACTCTTGTAACTAAATTTGGTTCAGATTTCCCATACAAACAATACCTTACCGACAACAAGTTAAATTTTGAAAATGCGCTAAGTGAAAAGAACACTACTAGATTTTCAATTACAATTGAAGGGTCTGATAGAACTCTAAAATTAGAAAATCAATGTGAACCCATAGATTACAACAAAATTAATGCCGATGGGTTTTTAGTGAGTCCTATTTTTCATGAAATATCTACAGATACTTTATCAAAAATAAAAAAAGATGCAAATTTTTTATTTTTAGATCCTCAAGGTTTTTTGAGAAGAACTGATTCACAAAAAAATATTATTTTAGAAG
>JAICHE010000032.1 GCA_025922755.1 Nitrososphaeraceae archaeon | reverse complement strand
CGCCCTGCAATGTAAGCTACAGTTGGCTTGTTAAATCCACTATCAATAATTCTCTGGGCCAATATTTCTTCTGAATCTCCACCAATTTCTCCAACTATTACCATTCCTTCCAAATCTGGAATGTCCTTTACCATGTCAAATGCATCAACCAGTCTTGTTCCATTTACTGGATCTCCACCAATTCCAATTGTGATTGATTGCCCAAATCCTGCTTTGGTTAGTGCATCTGAAATCTCATAAAGTAGGGTTCCACTTTTTGATAATACTGCAATCTTTCCTAGTTTGAATGGCATTGGTGGCATAATTCCAACTTTGATCACCTCTGGAATCATGATTCCTGGTGTGTTAGGACCAATGATTATTGCTCCTTTTTGTTTTGCAAGTTCTATTACTTGTAAAGTGTCTCTAACCGGGACATGCTCTGGAATTGCAACTAGTAGCTTGATTCCAGCTTCTAGTGCATCTTTTGCAGCACCCAAAAAGAATTTTGCAGGAACATATACGATTGATATTTTTGCACCTGTTGCATCAACTGCTTCTTTTACTGAATTGTAAATTGGTATCTTGTCATCAAACTTCTGTCCTCCCTTTCCAGGTGTTACGCCTGCAACTACATTGGTGCCGTATGCCATCATGTTTCTTGCATGAAGGGAGCCGTATGCGCCAGTAATTCCCTGAATAATTACGCCTTTTTTCTTGTAATCTGCATCTCCATGATTGCCTTGTAAAATATCAAAAATCTCAGTCAATTTGAATCCCCCATCACTGCTGCATTAATTGCGTCTTCCACTGAATCATAAATTTTGGTTCTTGAATCTTTGAGCATCTCTTTTGCCTTGTCTGACTCTGTTCCCTTTAGTCTGGAAAACACTGGCAAATCAATTAATCCATCATCATATGCTTTCAAGAATGCTTCAGCTACCACTGTAGTCTTTACAATTCCACCATACAAGTTTACAAGAATTTTTTTTACTCTTTTCATTTTGCTAATCAAAGTTAGTGCTTCATACACTGATTCTGTTGTTGCACCACCACCAACATCAAGAAAACATGCTGGCTTTCCGCCATTGTCTGACAACATATCTAGTGTAGACATTACAAGACCTGCACCGTTTCCTACTACTGCAATGTCTCCATCAAGCTCAACTAATGAGAATCCGCTTTTTTCTGCTCTCTCCTCGATTTCTGATTTTTCTTGATACTTGTCCATCTCTGGATGTCGGAAGTTGCTGTTATCATCAGTTACAAATTTACCATCAAGGGCCATCAAAGAGTCATCTTGCATTATTGCGAGTGGATTAATTTCCACCAGCTCTGCTTCTTTTTCTATTGTTAATTTTGATAATTTTTTTAACACATCAACCAAATCATCTGCTGTCTTTCCTTCAAGACCCATCTCTTTGGCTACTTCTCGGGCAACCTCGTCTGAGACATCTCCCATTCCAATTTCTTTTATGATTTGGTTTTTTACCGATTCAATTTCTACGCCACCTTCGGCCGATGCAATAATGGTATAGCATCTTTTTGAACGATTGAGAAATATTGAAAGGTACAACTCTTTTTTGATGTCTGCCATTTTTTCGAGCAAAATTGCTCTTGCCTTCTCTCCTTTTATGGTCAAATCCATTACCTGTGGGTATTTTAGCTCAAATTCATCATCATTTTGACATTTTTGGATTCCTCCTGCCTTTCCACGGCCACCAACTGGAACCTGGATTTTAATTACAAATGGATATCCTAACTCTTTGGCGTGAATTCTTCCTTCCTCTATCGTAGTTGAGGATTTTGAAGGAAGTAATGGAATGCCGAATTCTCGAAATAATTCCTTTGCTTGAAACTCTAATAATCGCATGCAAAATCCCTGAAAATTACGGTCTTTATTAATTATGAGTTATCTTGTCTGCTCTTCAAGCAAATCAATTATTTCCATAAAGCGATCTCTGCTTTTTCTAATCAACTCTTGAGGATAATCTTCAATTGGGAAAACAAACTGTTGGTGAAAACTAGGAACTAGTACCCCGCCTGATGTAACTAGCTGTTCTACAACATAGTCTTTTGTTAATGTACATACAATCTCCTCGTATGCATCATCTTCCTCTTCCAAGGTTTGTCTGTACAGGACTATTGGTTTGTTGGTTCGTGCAACAATATCTGAGCCCTTTTTTAGCAAATCAGTTAACTGCTGAATCTGCCATCCATTAAGACTAATCTGTTTTACCATGCATATGTATTGCATTTTTTCTATTTATTATGGTCCTTTAGCTAAAAGCTAGCTAGTTTGTTGATTTTTGATTAAAAAAATCAAGTGTTTTCTAAAGAAAAAAAGAAAGTTAGTTTCGTGCAGCTTGTTTAAGCCTATTTACTATGTCATCTGTAGTTGTGACTTCGCTTGCAATAAACTCAAAGTTTGTCAGTGCAGCATCTTTTGAGAAAGGACCGCCACCAGCTGTCGCATCAGAAACCACAACAACCTCAAATCCATTTTCAACAGCATCTCGAAGATGTGCCTCCAAGCATAGGTTTGCAGACATTCCGGCCAAGATTATTGTCTTGATGTTATGCTGTCGTAGCTGTAGCACGGCATCCCCTGATTGAAAATTACTCAAACCCTTGTGGGGATTCAATACGTGAGTGTTCTCATCTGGAGTCATTTTTGGATGAAATTCGTGACCCCATTTACCTTCATGGAACATGTCGATTGAGAACATTATCTTATCAATCGGACTGAGAACTTTCCAATTTGCATATTCCTTATCTGTATAGGTGTGAGGCGAATAAAAAACAGGTATTCCCACCTTTTTTGCAATCTCTTTTAGTGCAACTTGATGATCTACTACTTTGTCTTTTTCAACGTTTTCCCCAACAAGTGCCCATGCAGCTCCACCTTCAGATAAGAAATCGTTTTGAGGATCAGTGATGAACACGGCTGTAGTTGGAAGATTTATCTCAACTTTGTTTTGAGGGATAAAATCTTGTTTGTATGTATAAGTCATTGATGATTCATAGTCTTGTGGCTTAAATCAGTTTGTTAATTTGAAAAAGGATGAGATTTGGAATAGCCAAACCTGAATTTCACAAATTTTTCAATATTCTTTTTTGATATCAAGTAGTAAATTCCAAATAAGCATACTATCGATGAACTTAGAAAACTGTGTAATGATCCTCCTTTTTCAGACGAATTCATGATCCTAGGAAAAATTGTGAAATGCCATTGCTATCTTCCAACAAAATCTGCCCATTGCTTTCCAAGTTTACTGATAATCTTAAAGGATAATCTATCTATGTTGACATTGGGTTCAGCTACAATCATGATTACTTTTTCATAAACTGGAAAACTCATTATTACTACATGCTCCCTTCGCGAGGCAGAATATTTTACACGACCCAATTCTGTATCAAATTTCTTCCTCTTTGCCACTCTAGAGGCCAACTCCTCACAAACAGATTGATGTTGTTCTTTTGTTAATCTTGGACTAGTTCCTTGATTATAGCCTCCTGCTAAAAGTGAGCCAAATTCATCCAATAATCCTGCAAATCTTACTTCAGGATCGTCAAGGATTTCTTTGCATTTGCGCTCATATTCCTGAACATCAAATTTTTTCTCTTTCATAACGCTATAGTTGTAATGTCTGTTTTTATCAACGTTTGATTTTTTGTTTTGGTCATTTAACTAGATTCCATTTTTACTTTGTAGATAAACTGGTAAACATTAAGTAATCTTTACTATGATTTTGAATCATTCTCAAAATTGTATCTCTAGTATCGTAAAAAATACTCGAACTAGGTAGTGTAATATGTAATAATTAATCAGTTAATTTTTCAAGGCATCCCGCAAATCTAGAACCATCCTTATCATAAAGTATGGACATATGAATATAATGATAGGAATAGATTTTCGAGATACTATAATCATAAGACAAAGTATCAATAAAGGTACCAAAGTTATTGAAACACCGTTGAAAAAGGCAAATTGGCAAGGCGAGGAATTCAAACAATATCAGGCAGAAAGACTAAAGCTAGCAGGTGATTTGATGATAATGAGTGCAAAAGGTACATCAATGATTAAGTTATCAAAGATGAAAAAATCGAAAACTGTCAACATTAAAGGGCATTACATAACAACTAGAAGAGGTACCGACAGGGTTAGGCTCTAACCTTTTTTCTTATTTTTCAAATTTTATCCTTTAAATAAATTTCATTATCTTATACAAGATTACTAAAAATAAAATTCAAAAAATTTCGATGTTTTTATTTAAAACGGATTCTGTATTCTATTAAATAAATTTACAAAAATAAAAGAAAATGGGTTATAGATTTCCCAATGCTCTGGAGTGCTTTCCAGTGTGTGGTCTTTCACCAGAGTATTTTCTTCTCATGTGTCCTGATGGTCTGCCATCAAGTAACTCTAAGAACCAGGATTCGTGCTCAATTTCTTCAGCTAGAATGTCTGCTGCAATTTCATATGTCATAGGATCTTTTCCATGGGTCATCTTGCAGATTTTATTCCAGTTTATGATGGCGCCTTGCTCTGCCTTGAGGCATTTTTCAAGAATTTCATTTAATGTTGTACTTCTATCTGATTGCAGAAATTCTGCTCCTGCTTTGTGACAAAAGTCAACAATGTCTTTTGGAAATTCTCCGCCTAACTGGAAAATTCTGTCAATACATGACTCAAAATGGCTGAGGTCTTCTAGTCTTGCATCCTCAATTACTCCTTTGATTCCCTCGCCTTCCATTCCTGTGCAGAAAGACCTGAGGTTTGTAAAGTAGTAATAGGCTACAAACTCTACTGATGCGTTAATCACCAATTCTTTGATTAACTCATCTACATCAAGACCATTTTGTTTTAGAAACTCTACTCCTACAACGTGGTGTTTTGAGTCTGACATGTTTGGTCCTGATGTAAGAGTTTCATAAAAACATTACAATTTTCATTCCATATGTTTAGAATATCTCTCCAGAGAAGTTTCGGGAAAATAGCTCTTGCGGGGACATTGGCGCTATTTCTTCTCTGGAGCGATATATGAAAAATTCTCAATTGAATTTTTATTTAAAAAGTGAGTCTGCACTGCAAGATTTTGGATCCATTCTATTCTACAGATATTCGGATTTTTTGCCCATCAATATCATCGTCCTTGTACTCTTGGCATGTTTGCTCAAAGTTTACTGCCTTTACTCGAACCAAAAATGCCAAGTCTTCCGATTTTTCTTTTATCATTTCAAGTGACTCTTCATCAAGATCTAAAATTGATGCAACATTGAGAATATCGGTTGGATTGTATCCTCTTTCTTTTCTTAGTGTTTGGATTCGTCTTGCAACATCTTTTACTAGACCTCTTGCCATCATCTCCTTGTTTCTTGAAGTCGAGATAAAGACAACATGTTGGTCTCTTTTTGATACGGCATAGTTTTCTGCAGCATCAAAGTCAACTAGGAAGTCTTCTGAATCTAGCTTTATTTTCTCTCCGTCAACATCAAAAGTAAATGAATTTAATTCTTGCAAAGATGATGTAATGTCTTGTGGATCAGTTTCTGCAAACTTTGCAACAAGTTTTCCCATGTGCTGTTTTGCTTTGGGTCCAATTCTTTTTCTTTCCAATTCTACAATTGGCTTTAATGGAAGATTCAGTTGCTGTAATTCTGTTAATTGCTCCAGTCCTGATTGTTTTTCAGCCTCTACAATTGTGAATTTTTCAACATTGAGTTGCGCAGTTAGCAGTTCTGATAGTGATTCTAGTTTTTTCTTTTGTCCTTTAGAGACACAAATTTTTGCCTCATTTAATGGCCATCTTCTTTTAAGTTTTCCTTTCATTCTTGCAGCTGCTGAAACAGATACGACTTCTTTTAGAATATCAAAGGATTCTTCAATTTCCTCATTGACTAAAGATTCTTGGTATTTTGGCCAAGAATCAAGCAGGATTGTTTTCTTTCCATCAAAAACTGTCTGGTAAAGATACTCACTTGTAAATGGACATAAAGGCTGAATCAAAATATCTAGTGTCTTTAGAACCTCTTTTAGTACTGCGTATATTGCCAATCGCCGATTCTTTTTTGACTCGTCTTCATCCCACAACTCTCCTCGAGTAATTGGGATGTAAATCTGGCTCAAATTGTTGATAATGTAATCATCTATTGCCTTTGCAGCTTCATGATACTTGCAAGTATCATTTTTTTCTGTAATTGTTTTGATTAATTTTTGCAGTTTTGATAATAACCAAATGTCAGGTGATGAGAATAATTGATTTTCTTTTGCCCATAGGATGGTATTTGATGAATCATAATTGTCATACTCGCTGTTTTGTTTAAAGTAAAGATGAAGGTTGTATAGTGTGTTGATTACCTGGTATGGTCTTGACATTAACTCTTCTGTGCTAAAGCTTAGTGGCTCAATTGGACTTGCCTTCCAAATAAAATAAAATCTTACCAAGTCAACTGGGTATTTTTGGAGCAATTCTTGCCCTTCAATTACATTTCCAGTGCTTTTGCTCATCTTGCCACCTTTTTCATCAAGCACATGCCCTTGAAACAAAAATGATTTGTAAGGTGGAGTTGGTCCATTGTTTAGAATGACATTTTCAATCAAAAGTGTATATGCCCAACCTCTTGTTTGATCAATCCCTTCAGTAAAGAAAGGGGCTGGAATCTCGTTTTTGTATTCTTCATCAGTTAATGATGAATATGGAGCTGAACCACTATTGTGCCAAGTATCTAAAACATACTCTTCTCGTTTTGTATTGGTGCTGGAGCATTTTTTGCACTTTATTGTAATGTTGTCAATCCATGGCCGGTGTAACTCAAAATTCTCTCCATCAGGAAGGTTAACAGATGAATCAATAATCTCCTGACGTGAGAAAAACCAATTTTTCTCACTACAATCAGCGCAATCCCAAACAGGTAATGGACATCCCCAAATTCGTTCTCTGGATATGCACCATGGATGTCTTTCCTTGACAATTCCTAAGAATCTGTTTTTTGGCTGATCAAAGAAATACTCTACTGATTCAGCTGCATCAATTGCCTTGTTATCTAGTCTATCTAGTTTGTAAAACCACCCTTTTCTTGCAAGCCATACAATTGGATGGTGTGATCTCCAACAAAGAGGATACTTGTGTTTTATCTTTCCAATTCGTACCAGTGCATTACGCTCTTTGAGGTCCTCCACAATTGTTCTATCTGCGTCTCTAACAAAGAGTCCTTGATATTGACCCGCATCTGATGTAAACTTTACCTCATCATCAATTGGACTAAAAACTTTGACTCCACGTTTATTTGCAATCTTGATGTCTTCTTCACCATTTGCCGGTGAAAGATGAACAAGACCGCTCCCTGTTGTTGCATCAACAAAGTTTTCTGAAACTGCAACATGGAAATTATCTTGCTTTGCGCATTCGGCTAATTGTGGAATTTTATCTAAAAGTGGATGGATGTACTTTTTTCCTTCAAACTCTGAACCTTTTACAGTTTTTTCAATTTTATACTCTTCAATTTTTACTTCTGTCATAAATTCTTCAAGTCTTGTTTTTCCAACGACCCAAGTTTCATTTTCAACTTTAACATAAGTATATTCTTCTTCTGGATGTAATCCCACCATCGCATCGGTAACTAGTGTGAATGGCATTGTAGTCCAAACTATGAGGTATGCATCTTCTTCTGCGAGTTTTACCTTGTAGTATAATGATGGGTCTTTTACTTCCTCATACCCTTGATTTACTTCTGCATGACTAAGTGATGTTTGGCAGCTAGGACAATACGCAATTACTGTAAAGTCCTCTTCTAGGATTTTATTTTCATATGCTTTTTTGAGAACCTGCCACTCTCGTTCTATGAATTCATCTTTGTATGTCCAATATGCTTTGTCATGATTAAATGACATCCCAAGCATCTCGTCTACTTGAACCCATTTTTCATTGTATTTTTTTACAACCTTTTTGCACTCTGATACAATTTTTTCGACTCCAAATTTTTTGATGGCCTCTGTTTTTCCTCCAGTCACTCCTAGATCTTTTTCAACCTGTAATTCTACTGGTAATCCTTGAGTATCCCAGCCTCCGTTGAACTCAATTTTTTTGCCTTTGAGAGTGTTGAATCTGTACCAAAGATCTTTGATTACGCGACCTCTGAGATGACCTGCATGAGGGATGCCATTCATGGTGGGCGGACCCTCGATGAATCTTATGTTTTCAGGCTTGTCTGATTCAAAAATCAGTTTGCCCAACTTGATGGATTTTGTATATTCTTGTACCTTTTTTTCAATTGATTTTGCATCAAATTTTGAGGATAATTCCATCTTAAATCCTGCTGGGAATCTGCTATTATAAACTTCAAATTCTAATCTTGTACAGGTTTTTTGATCAAAATTGTAATTGTAATATCTAAATTTTACAAGTAGTAAGGCTTAAATCAAAATTTCTAAAGAGTATGTCGGAAACATGGCAAAAAAATTAATTTTATCAGGATTTATGAGTTCATTATTATTACTTAGCGTAATTGCTTATTCACTTCCGGCATTTGCTCAAGGATCTGATTCAAATGGAAAACCTGAAGTGGTTGGAATTTCGGGAATTGTTCCTGGAAAAAATCTTATTGTTCATGTATTGGTGGTTGTAAACCCTGATGAAGATAGAAACCAAAAAGCTCTTGCAGCACTAGCACAACAAGGAGCAAGACCATTCACTCCAAATGAATTTTCAACTATTAGTTTAAAATGGGATCAATTTAGCGACGGAAATCCTGGAAATGATTTTGTTGAACAATACTATAATCCAAAAAATACTCCTAATGGGGTTGATAGAACTGCTTTGACTAACACTCATACCACTTGGAATTCTGTATCTACATCCAACTTTTCATTTGTAGATGCAGGGGATACTGGTAGATGTCCTTCATTAGTACAAGAATGTAGAGGACCTCAGACATTTGATGGAAACAATGACGTTGCTTGGATGAAACTAAATAGCCCAAGCACTCTTGGGGTTACTTGGACTGGAACTTCTACAGATGAAGCCGATATGGCCCTAAATACCTCGTTTGATTGGAATAATGGTTGGGATGCTGAAACAGTATTTCTTCATGAAAATGGTCATGCTTTAGGACTGGGACATTCCGGACCCTGGAATAT
>JAICHE010000031.1 GCA_025922755.1 Nitrososphaeraceae archaeon | reverse complement strand
GATAGAGTGTTGGACTTCTAATCCAATGGTCAAGGGATCGAAGCCCTTTGGGCCCGCTCTAACAAATTTATTCAGATTAAAACAAAATTATTCATGAAAGATATTGAATTTAGTCTAAATTCCAAAGAAATTCATCCCAATTCTAAGATAAAAGGAACAATTGCTGTTTCATATCCAGGAAGATATGATGGAGTTGTAATCAATACAACTATTTTGGATTCAAATGAGCATATTATTTACAAGTCATACAATGGGAAAAAAATCTCTCAAAATGTATCAAGACTTTTTATCAACAGAAACGTGATGCCAGATGACAAAGCAGAGTTTACTGCAGTTATTTCATTTGAGCCAACTCAAGAACATGAAATAAAATTCAGAGCATCAATTATTGAACAACATAAAGAAATTGAAAGTCAGATAATTTTTGCAAAATATTCCTAGAATCTACTTTTCTCAATTATTATGGATCCCGTCATCCATGGATGTGGTTCACAATGATAGTGAATCTCTTGTGGTTCTGTGAAAAGGAATTCATATTCGTCACCAGGCATTAGTACCCCTGCTGAACCAAAATCACCACTATAAGAATCTGAAGTTCTGTGATCTGGAGTTACTGTATGAGGTGTCTCGTCAAGGTTTATCCATTTGACTAGGTTATCATGTTCTAATGTAGCGATTGCTTTGTTTGGAACATAATTGTCTTCTCCTTCATTAACTGCACCTAAGACAATATCAATAATCAAAGTTCCCTCTGGTTTGAGTATGTGTTCAGAAACAGAGGGTTTTGCCAATGATTCTGGAAGATAAAAACTAGTATAGAAAACTGTGCTTGCTCCTACTGCTACAAGTAATGCAATTAATCCTACACCGTAAGCATGGCTTGTTGTAGAAGAACTCATAATTTTTTTCTTCCCAGAGTTCTTATAAAGTTTTTAGAATTTGTTAAACCGTTATTTTGTTTCATCTTTTGATCCTGAACTTGCTTCTTTTGAGGTAGATCCAGATTCAGATTTGGTTTTTGGAGTTTGTATTTCTGGAGCTAGTTCTTTTTTAGCTTCTGATTTTTCAGAAGATTCTGGAATTGGACTAGTTTCACCAGTTTTTTGTGGTTCTTGTAATTTTGGTTTTTCTTCTGGTTCTGGAACTGGTGGTGGAGGGGGTGGATTTTTTGCTTGTGCTAATCCATATCTGTAGATATGGAAGAATCCAGCAAATACCAACAGTATCAATCCTACAAAGAACAGAGAGATGTTCTTCATTCCGGTAAGGGCAGCATTGTAGGCTGCAATGTTTAGTAAAACTTGGAATGCAAGTAATGCTACAAGCAACCAGTTTATCCATTTTTCTGAGAGATTGATTGGTGCAACCTTTTGTGGAGCATTTTCCTTGTGAAGTTTGGCTTTTCTTTCTGATTCATTTGCTAGTTTTATCATCATGTATGTAAATCCAAATCCCATTGGAACTAACAGAATCATTACAGAGTAGAAGAATATAGGATCAATTACTAATCGTTCTACTAATGGAATTGATACATCAGGTGAAATATAGAATCCCCAATATGTAGTGACCATGATTTGTGCGAGTCCTGTTATTCCAAAGGCCGTAATCATTGGTCTATCTCTCCATGAAAATTTCTTGTACCGGTCTAGGAATGGAATCAATGCTAATGCAATGATAAATATTAACGGCCAAAGAAGCCCGGTAACAAACTTATCATATTGTGTTCTCATAAATGCATAAATTCCCGTAAGATACCATTCTGGAACAGTTACACCTGGTGGTACGGTCGGTTCAAATTTGAATCCCAAATCAATTGGGAAAACACCTCCAGTAATCAAAATCGCGCCACCAATTGCCATAACCATAGGTACATCAAATACAAGGAATCTTGGGAAGTGAACTGCCATTAACCCAAGCATCACAATTGGCAAAAGGAACACATGTTGTGCATAGAATCTTAAAACGAAATCAGAGAATCCACTGCCAAGCGCCGCATCGCGTATTACAGGCCCAGCTATAGGTATGGACGTGGTAAGCGATGCTGCAATACTAATTGCAAGTTCAGCTCTTTCACTAAATATTACATCATAACCAGTAAATGCTTCCAGAATTGTAACTACACCAAGAATAACACCTGTAACCCATAAAACTTCATTTCGAATTTTGTATCGTCCACTAAAATATTGATAATACATGTGAAGAACTGCCATCAAAACCATTGCGTTTGAACCATGATAATGGATATTTCTAATGTGGAATCCAAAGGGTACCTCGTCGTTGATAAATTGTACACTATCCCATGCCCTATCTAAAATTGGTTGATAGTAAAACATGAGTAATGCACCTGAAATTCCAAGAATAACAAACACAATGAATGTAAGCATTCCTAAAAATCCAAATGGACTTACAAATCTAGCTGGGAATGAAAACTTTATTGCAGTAAAAATTGATCTGTCTAATCCATCCCATAACCAGTAGAAGAAGGCTGTTGCCCCAGTTCTTCGGCTAAGCGAAACGGCCATATCCAATTACTCCATTGTCATTCACACCCCACTTTGGTGGCATAATCCATAAAAGGCCATCTGAATCAATTTCAAAATTAAGTTTTGGTAATGTGTTTGATGGTGCAGCCTGAACAGATGCCGGTCCAATATATGCAGTTCCCGTAATTACATCATACATACTCCCATGACATGGACATTCGCCTCTTTTTCTGCCTTCATCCGGCCAATATTTCCACAAACACCAAAGATGAAGACAAATCATACTGTATCCTCTAAATGCAGACACATCTTTTTTTGAACCTCCTAGTTCTTCAGGTAATCTTATGAATTGCCATTTTCGAAATGCTTCTGCATCAAGGGCAGCATCACCTGTTGAAGGATAAGTAATAACTTCTGCATGATTAATTGGATAAGTATCAACGTTTGCTTGAGTACCATCAGGCAAGATAACAGGGACCTTTTCAAGTGTGGCAGATGAAGGATTTGGCATGTAATTTCCAAATGGGATAAATGGAGCAAATGCTAGGCCTGTTCCTGCGGCACCCATTAATTTTAGAAAGTCTCTTCTGGATAACCCGCCAGATTTTTGCGTCCCCTGCTCTGACATTCAAGCTGACGTACTCGCCAAATTGCTTATAAACCTTGTTCAATTATTTGTCTGAATTTCGTTTTGTGATAAATACAAATGCCAAACCGATCGCAATTCCAATACCAATTCCAATAAGGAGCTGATCAGGGAACATATTTTGATTATCTGGCGTTAGAACTGATTCTTCCAACTTTTTTTCTGGAATAGATTCTTTTTTCTCTTTGATTATGGTTTCCTCAACATTGTCTTTGGAGATTTCGGGAATTGCTTTTGTCTTATTTGGAATAATAAGTTCTGGTTGAATTTTTGTTTGGTTTAATTCATTTAATTCAATTTGTTCATCTGCTGAAATTGTAGAGAATTTTGCCACTAATGTAATTGGTTCAGTTGTTGAATTACCTCCAAATAAGGTAGAATGTGCCAATATTGAGTGAGTGCCTGTTTGATTGATTGGAACATAAATTACTGTTGATGTATTATCTTTGTTTTTTACAGGATAAAACCCTCCTCCCTGACTGAATGCAGAGCCACCTAACCAATCAAGAGATGCCCAACCAAGAAAGTGTCCAAATATTCCTGAGGGCATATTGGTTTGAATTATTTTTCCTTTTGGATTCATGACAAATACAGAAAGATTTGTGTCATCTGAATCCCAAGACAATTCAATTGAAGCAGAGTTTATCGATTCATCTTGAATATCAAAATAGTATTGTCTCCAGTCTCCTGCCATGTATCTATTTGCCATATCAAACGCACCTTTGATGTATCCATTTCCATAAACTATATCATCGGTTTGACTACCGGAAATTACGATTGGGATTTCTTTTTGATTTACTTTTGATTTAACCACGAATGAAACTGGTGCATTTACGGTATGCTGATCTCCCTCAAAAGTTAAAAATCCTTGATAGACACCTGTCTGAATTTCTTCTGGCAAACTCAAATTAATTTTAACATCAACAGAATCTTTTGGGAGTACAGTAATTGTGGAGGACTCTGGCCAAATTACAGACCAGTTTTGTTTTTTGTAATAACTTGCAGATAAAGTGTAATCCATAGATGTGGCATTTTGGTAGGTATCACCTACCCAGTAGGAAAATTTTGTTGGTACAGGATAAACTCCAACAATTGGGGTTCCTTCAAATTTTTCCTGAGGTTCTGAAATTCTTAATTCTTGAACCGTTCCCCATGATCCAGCTCTACTGATTAATGACAACTCATCACTAGTAACTTTGGTATTGTTATTGTGATCAATCCAATCATAAAGATAAAGAGAAGATATACGCAAATCATCTGCATAAAGGTCATTAGTTTTATTCATAAATGAGGTAAAAGGGAAATTTACGTTTAAGATTAATAATGATGCATCATCAGGAATCGGATTTTCTTTGCCATAAAATTCTCCCAAATCTTTGTGTGTCTTGACATCAGATAATTTAACATAGTTTGGAATGTATGCAGGTTTATCCTTTAGTTCATTGTCTTTAAGATAATTAAGATCCTTTTGACGAACCTTAGTTTCTCCTTCCAATTGGTTTTTTTCGATTAGAGATATTTTTTGAGATCTTATTTTGATTTCGATTGGTTTTTCGGTAGGATTTTCAATTGTATAGATTGTTCCACCTGTTTCGCCTGGTAACATATGTCCTGCAAACCAACTTGTCATTGGCATTTTTTTTGATGGTATTTGGAATTGATCAAATCCAATTACAGTAGAATTAAAGGATTCTACTACAGGATCAAGAATATTTTTGATGTTATCATATGATGCATCATTGGAAACAACAAAAATTCCATTTTCTCCATTTACAAATTGTAAAGCAGAGTCAACATTTACTAATCCAGAACCTTGATTGAAGGGATCATTTTCCAAATCCTTTGCAGTTGACATTAAAATGTTTTTTATGTAAAATGGATCGTAATCTTTTGATTGTTTGTTTAATCCTTCCATTAAAACAGCTGCGCTGCCAGCAACAAGAGGAGCTGCCATACTAGTTCCACCGAACAAAGAAAATGATTCTAATTTAGAGTCTTTTTCATATTTTAGCATGGATGATGGGACAAACCCATGTGCACCTATACTCATAATGTCTGGTTTAGGATCCCCTATAATTCCAGGACCTCTACTTGAGAAGTCGACTACATGATTATAATGAGTTGTTGTATTTCCAAATCGTGGTTGATCTTCAAATGGTCCATATCCCACAAAAACATTGTTTGTAGTTGCACCAACTGAAATTCCAAATGGAGAAGCATTTGGCATTCCAATTGTTCCATATCCCGGTCCGGAATTTCCCGAACTTGATACAATGATAATTCCAGGATAATCATCATCAAGTGAATGCGGGGTTATCAAAATACTTTGGATCAAAGATAAGATGTCCATTCCAGGTGCTGATTGTAAAAGAGGAAAGTTTGAGATGCCCCAACTATTGGAAATAATATCAACATTTGGTTTTCCTGAAAATTTCCAATTGTTATCATGGTGTTCAAATCCTGCTGCCCACAACCAAGCATACACAGTATCTCCAAACCAAAGAGCCTTTATTGGAACAATTTTTGCTCCAGGTGCAACTCCCTTAATTACATACTTTGATGTATTATTGTAGATATCATATTCTTGCACACCTTTTGAGCTAATTGAAGCCGCACTGGCTGTTCCATGACCCATAAAGTCCGTCATAACTCCAAAATACGTTCCATTGGAATCTATCGGTGCAAGTAATGTTCCGTTTATGGCATTTAATTTATCATCAATCTTAATTGTTGCATTTTGAATAACGTTATGGATATCTAAAACCCTTGCTCCCACAGTTCCTGCAGAATAATCAATTTTTCCATCATCATTTGAATCATAAACTAAAAATTCATTTCCACTTCCTAGAACAATTGGTTTTTCATCAGTGAAATCAAAATCATAATTTGGTTTTTCTCCTGCCTCTAAATCAAATCGCGTATAATCCTCCCAAGAAGTTGAAAGGTCTGGAATTATTGTATCATAGTTTCCTGCTTCATTAGCATCTACAAATAAAACTGGTACTACTTGAATTCTAATTTGTCCAGAAAAACTACCCTGATACATTATTCCAAGATGATAAATTCCACTTTTTGAATGGATGTAATCTCTATTGTTATTACCAATTTTCATATCTTCTGTGAGAGTTCCATTAAACACAACTTGTGATCCGGCTTGAGGAAAAAATGAGTTATAAACAGGAATTTGAGTTCCCTTTCCTCCCTGAGAAATGTCAAGAAATACTCCATCCTTATTATAATAAACTCCAGAAGTCATGTTATCAGGTAAGGATTTTGTGTAATTCCGGATGATGTTGTCTTTATCAATGTAGGCAAAAAATGTTGCATTGGTTAGGATTATCCCTTGTCCATCGGCATCAATCATTATTGGATGATTTTTACTATCTCTTGCAACTGAATCTTGAATATCAGGATTTGAAAAATCTACTCCTGTATCAACAACTGCTATAGTTACACCTTGTCCGGTGACATTATACTTTTCTTCTGCAAGAGATGAACCAGTTATTTTTCCAATCCTTGATGCATCTGGAATTTCTGTTGAATGAAAATCTAATTCAAAGTCTTCAATTACATAATATCCACGTGCAATAAGATTAGAAATTGAATTTTCTTCTAGTATTGCAACATGAAAAAATCCCCTATCAGACTCTACACCATATAATGAATTTTTTTTTAAAAAATCTGAATCATCGAGTCCTTCCCCAAAAACAATGTATCTTTTGTAATTATTTTTTGTAAAAAAATTTTCAGGAATATCTAGAATCCCTGAATTAATATTGTCATAATTTTTTGTAACAAAATTTTCTTGAACTAAATCTCCTCCAGTAAAACCGTAAGAATTTGCAAATAGAGATGAAAGTAAAATTATTGAAAAAAAGATTGCCGTTTTCGGCATATGATTGTTGAAGGATTCAACATTATTATAACTATCTTCTTCTTGCAAGTATGGCCACTTGAAGAGCTACAATAATTCCAATAGATGCAACTATTGGAAATAGTAATGAGTTTAGTTGAGATGATGCCTCCTCGATATTAGTTACAGAATTTGATACAGATTCCACACTAGAATCAATGTTATTGCTTGCAGACTCTAGAGTCGAGCCAAATTCGTTAACCTCTGATTTTAGTATTTCAAGTTCTGACGAAGTTTCCTCTAAAATTGTATTTAGCTCAATAATTTGATCTGATATTCCACTAATATCCTGAGTTTGCACAAGAGTAGCTGCTGAACCGTGAGAGATAGTTCCTTGACTAAATGCAACTACATGAAAAACATATGTCCCTTCCTCGTCTGGAGTGTAGTCAACAAAGTATAATCCTTGATGTAAGGTTTCAAAAGAATCAGACAATGTCTGTACCTTACCTGAAGGTAGATGTACATGGGTTGTTGTAAGCAATTTACTCGGGTCGCTTCCAATTAAAAGACCATCACTAGTGGTTTGAACAAATACTCGAAATGAGTTGTTTATTGCTGCAGTTTCAGGAGCAAACACAAGTGTATTTACTTGCCTTTCTACTGGAACATCAACAAGTTCGGTGGTAGAAGTGAATTTAACATCTATTTTTTGAGACAATCCACTTTGCTCAGTGCTAATTACTTCAACAGTATAAGTTCCAAATGGAAAACTGGGGGTTGATTCGGGCCACACCAAGAGAACATGGCTAAATGAGCCTTCTTCGTCTGTTGTTATTTGGTCAAATCTTGCAATTGTTTCATCTGGTGCAAATAATCTAATTATCAAATTTTCATGGGGCAATCCTTGACCATAAACAAATAATGGTTGATTTTCTGAAAACACTTGGCTGTTTGTTGTGACTTCCAACTCTGAAAATCCATTAGGAGTTGAAATGGACATTAAAGGAATTAAAAACAAAATTAGAATTTTTTTGTTCACGATAGATTACCTGAATATTTTCACCTAGATATTGGTTCTGGAAAAATTGTCCATAACTATCGTTAAGTGTGAATTCAAAAAAAAGAAAAGGAATAGTGTGAATTTTCTAGTCTTATCTGACAGTTATGCTGATCTCTTGTGGTGGAGATAGAGCAGTTGGATTATCAACGCTCTCCCAGACAAATGCGGTTACATCAAATGTACCGGTTAGTTCTGGAATCCATGACAAGGCTGGGCTGAATGATTGACCTGCGGTCAATGAACCAGTAATCCATGCTAGTGAGACTGTAACGCCGTTTGCATCCTGAATCTGTATCAAGTAAGCGAATGGTTGCTCTCTATCTTGGCCATTTGCAACATCACAAGTAATTTGCACCTGTTGGTCTACGGAGACACTGCTTAGAGTGTTACCGAAGGCATCAACAACTCTACAGTTAGAAGCTGGAGCTCTCTCTAGAGGTGGTACAACAGTACCTATGAGTGAAGTGGCAGTGATATCAAGTTCATCTGCTGTTGTATATGGATCAGGTAGGGTGTTATCTTCATATTCTGCAGTGACAGTGTCACCTTCTGCGACTCTGAGTCTGTGACCAGATGATTCATCAGTTACAGTGAAGAACACTGTTCCTTCGAATATTCCGGTTGCCTCATTAGTCTCAGTTACAGTCAAGTCGATACCACCAGCATCAGAATCAGACCATACGTCGACATCGAAGTTGTCGACTGCTTCTGGATCTAAGTTCATGTCTGGATCAATTACTCTAACTACGCCAGTTCCGCTTGCAGGATAACTTGCTTCAAGCCATTGTACCTCACCAATGTTCCATCTGATAAGTGCTGAGCCGACTACTGTCTCATCCTCTGAGAATTCAAAGGATACAGTAATACCGTCATCATCATCAGCTGGCAAGAGTCCATCAGTTGGACCTTTGCCAGATGGAGCACGAGAAACTACATCATTACCGTTGTCATCACCAGTTCTGGAATCGCCATCAGCATCGTGTGTGAAACCAGTAAGGATAACCTCACCAGTAAAGATGCCAGTGTCAGTACCAGTCTCGACTAGTTTGTAATTGTCGATATCGTCACCTCTGGT
>JAICHE010000030.1 GCA_025922755.1 Nitrososphaeraceae archaeon | reverse complement strand
TACTGGAATACACAAATGTGTAAGATTCTCATTCGGAAATCTCGGGATCATAGGATGCGTGCGCCTACCCCGAGCTTATCGCAGCTTGCCACGTCCTTCATCTCTCCTCAAGCCTAGCAATCCACCTATTACCGTCTTTACACCGGCAAATTCAGCCACATATTACACGACTATGCACGACGATCATTGCAAGTCCCCTGGCAGGGACCCGCTACATCCTTCATACATCACTTTCGTGATGCATTGCATCGATGATTTGATGTGAAGATTAGTGCATCCGTACACTTTCCTTATCTAAGGAGGTGATCCGACCGCAGGTTCCCCTACGGTCACCTTGTTACGACTTTTCCCTTGTCACGAACCCCAAGTTCGATAACGCCAATCAGACGTCACCTCGCTAAGAGCTCACTTCAATGAAACGACGGGCGGTGTGTGCAAGGAGCAGGGACGTATTCACCGCGCGATAATGACACGCAGTTACTAGGGATTCCATATTCGTGAGGGCGAGTTGCAGCCCTCAGTCATAACTGTGGTAACGTTTGAGGATTACCTCCTCCTTTCGGATTCGGAACACATTGTCGTTACCATTGCAGCCCGCGTGTGGCCCCAGAGTTTCGGGGCATACTGACCTGCCGTGGCCCCTTCCTTCCTCCGCATTAACTGCGGCGGTCCCGCTAATTCGCCCCACTACTCCTGAGAGTAATGGTGGCAACTAGAGGCAGGGATCTCGCTCGTTACCTGACTTAACAGGACATCTCACGGCACGAGCTGGCGACGGCCATGCACCACCTCTCAGCTTGTCTGGTAAAGTCTTCAGCTTGACCTTCATTCTGCTGTCTCTCCGGGTAAGATTTCTGGCGTTGACTCCAATTGAACCGCAGGCTTCACCCCTTGTGGTGCTCCCCCGCCAATTCCTTTAAGTTTCATACTTGCGTACGTACTTCCCAGGCGGCAAACTTAACGGCTTCCCTGCAGCACTGCATTGGCATCAAGCCAATGCATCACTGAGTTTGCATAGTTTACAGCTGGGACTACCCGGGTATCTAATCCGGTTTGCTCCCCCAGCTTTCATCCCTCACCGTCGGACGTGTTCTGGTAGACCGCCTTCGCCACAGGTGGTCATCAATAGATCAAAGGATTTTACCCCTTCCTACCGAGTACCGTCTACCTCTCCCACTCCCTAGCTCTACAGTATTCCCGGCAGCCTGTACGTTGAGCGTACAGATTTAACCGAAAACTTACAGAGCCGGCTACGGATGCTTTAGGCCCAATAATCATCCTGACCACTTGAGGTGCTGGTTTTACCGCGGCGGCTGACACCAGAACTTGCCCACCCCTTATTCATCAGTGTTTCTAGGACTGACAAAAGGTTCCTTTAGCAGAAACCACTCGGATTAACCTTGTCGTGCTTTCGCACATTGCAAAGTTTTCTCGCCTGCTGCGCCCCATAGGGCCTGGGTCCGTGTCTCAGTACCCATCTCCGGGCTACTCCTCTCAGAGCCCGTACCTGTAATAGTCTTGGTGGGCCATTACCTCACCAACAAACTGATAGGCCGCAGTCCCATCCTACGGCAATAAATTATTTGAAACATAAACCATTCCAGGCATAATGTTCTATCGGGTATTATTCTCAGTTTCCCGAGGTTATCCCCGTCCATAGGGTAGGTTGACTACGCGTTACTGAGCCGTCTGCCTTGTATTACTACAATGACTCGCATGGCTTAGTATCAATCCGATAGCAGTCAGGTCCGGCAGGATCAACCGGATTCTGATTTTTTGATTATTGAAGTACATTTGTACTATATTGGAATTGACGGATGCACATAATCTTCACATCTCAGATTTGATCACTTGATCAAATCCTCATTTTGTATGCGTAACTGGAGGCCCATGAATCACAAAATGGTATATTACCATACTTCATCACAAGCGCCGCCTATTGCGTTACGTATGCAGAAGGTGAGACTTTTCAAATACATATAAACCATGCCTAAAGAAACCGATCTTTGGTTAGATTATAGCCCGAATTAATTACAAACAAGGATAGAAAATGAGTATAATTTCAGAATATAAAAAAAAGACTAAAAAATCTGCAAAATTATTTGCATTATCTTCAAAATTACATGTTAATGGAGTGAGTCATAACATAAGATTCTATGAACCATATCCATTTGTCGTGAAACAATCCTCCGGAAAAAGTCTGATAGATGTG
Organism: Nitrososphaeraceae archaeon; assembly: GCA_025922755.1. Classification (GTDB taxonomy): domain Archaea; phylum Thermoproteota; class Nitrososphaeria; order Nitrososphaerales; family Nitrosopumilaceae; genus Nitrosomaritimum. The sequence continues at coordinate 7,088 of JAICHE010000030.1, read as the reverse complement.
GATGATAACAAGTACACAGACTATTGGATGGGTCACTGGAGCTTAATTTTAGGCCATGGTCCAAAAAATGTAAAAAAAGCATTGGAAAGTCAGATAAAAAAAAGTTGGATGTACGGCACAGTAAACGAGCAGACAATAAAATTATCAGAAATAATTTCAAAGGCAGTTCCAGTAGCTGAGAAGATTCGTTATGTAACATCAGGTACTGAAGCTACAATGTATGCAGTCAGACTTGCTCGTTCTGTAACAGGAAGAAAAATTATTGCAAAGATTGACGGAGGGTGGCATGGATATACTTCAGATTTACTAAAATCCGTTAATTGGCCATTTAGCGAATCTGAAAGTAGTGGTGTGATTAATGAAGAAAAAATTGTATCGATCCCATATAACAATTTAGAAGAATCCATAAAAATTCTAAAAAAAGTTTCCAAAGATTTAGCAGGAGTAATCATTGAACCAGTGTTAGGAGGGGGAGGGTGTATTCCTGCCACGTCTGACTATCTAAAAGGAATTCAAGAATTTGTTCACAAAAATAAATCGTTGTTTATTTTGGATGAAATCGTTACAGGATTTCGATTTAGGTTTGGTTGTTTGTATCCCACAATGAAATTAGACCCAGATATTGTAACTCTAGGCAAAATTGTTGGTGGAGGAATGGCAATAGGAGTAATGTGCGGTAAAAAAGAGATAATGGAGTATGCAGACACCACAGGAAAGAAAAAATCAGAAAGATCATATGTGGGCGGTGGAACATTTTCGGCAAACCCATCCTCAATGGTTGCAGGATATGCAACACTAAGCGAGCTTAAAAATTCCAGCAATAAAATATACTCCAAGCTCAACGAGTTAGGGTATATGGCAAGAAAAGGATTGACCAAGACATTTGAAGATAAAGTAATAGTTACAGGAAAGGGTTCTTTGTTTATGACTCATTTTACGGATAATGGAATTACAAGTGTTAGCAATTCTTCGGATGCTGCAAAATGTAATTCAAAATTATTGCAAAAATATCATTTTAAAATGATAGTAAAGGACGGAATATTCTTTTTGCCTGGAAAACTAGGAGCCATTTCTTTAGCACACACCAAACAGGACATTCAGAAAATGATTAAGGCATCAGAGGAATTCAAATTCTAATTTTTTATTCCCTACATTTTCAAATAAAGACCAGATTTTGTTTTTGATATTACTATAACAGATACCACGGAAACCATCAAAATCAGGATTGCAATAGTATGAAATTCAGGAACCACAAAAGTTCCAATTATTTCAATTTCTTCTGTTCCTGCTGGAAATGGAATTGTCAAGGTTCTTTCATTTACAGTTTTTGACTCATCAAATGGAGTTTCCAATCCATCAATTAACACAAAAAAGTCATCGTCTTCTTCACCAAACTTTGCGTCAATCACATCTCTCGGCAATTGGATAAACAAAGTCCCGTTTGATAAAGAATCAACGTTAACGATTAAAGATCCTGCTTCTTGATCAGGGGATACTTGTGTTAATACCCCTCCAGTAATGGTATATGTCACCGTATAATCAGTTCCTTGAATTGCAATTGGACCTTTGAGAGGGGTCTTAAAACCCACCTGATGCTCAAGTTTTCCAATCAGAGCTTTGGCTTGGCGTATTTTTTGTGCATCATATCCTAATTCTGCAAGTCTTTTTTCAAATTCAGACTCTGAAATCAGTCCTTCCTCAAATTGTTGCATTGCCAGTTCATCTTCATCTAATTCTCTTCCTTCTTCGACGAATTCTTTTTCTGTAACAGTAAAGATTAGAGTTTCTCGTACATCATAAAGTTCTGAGGCCTGTATTCCCCATCCAAACTTTATTTCATAATCACCAAGAGGTTGATCTAGGTCAATGCAAGTATTGCCATATCTTTCAGTTGTTACGCCATTAATTTTTAGATCGCAAACTGAGTTCCACCCACCTGCTTCAACAGTTGGTTTTGGATTGGTTGTACTAAAAAGAGTAAAAGAAATTGTTTTGGGAGCAAACTTGTTGGCACCTACATCATCAAATGAATACAACGCAAAACAATAATCACCACCGCAAGTTTGAGGAACATTTCCGCCAATGGATTCTAAAAAGGGCATGTAAATGAAAAATTCTATTCTCGGATCAATGTCTTCCGGGATAGAAGGCATTCCAGTAACTGAAATTTCAACTTCAGTTCCTGGCCCTCCTGATGTAGGACTCATTGTTATCATTGGCATGGGAAGGCCTAGTTCTTTTGAGTCAAATTCAGATTGAGCAAAAGCATTAAGACTTGAAAATGGAATTAAAGATAAAACCAACAAGACGAAGATTGTCCTTAACACTGCAAATTTTGTTGATTTTCATATGTATTTAAACTTCCAGTATGAATAGTCAGGGATTTTATCAAATTAAATTTCATCACCTAAACTTTCATTACAGATATCATTTTCATGGAAAATATGGGATTGTTTGGATCAAAAGAAAACCCTGAAGATTTGATGTACCATGCAATGTCATTGATGGAGAAAAATCAGCCTAAAGCTGCCATTTCCTTATTCAGTAAAGTCATCAAACAAGACCCTCATAACACATCTGCAATATTTAACAAAGGATTGGCGTTAAATCAGATAAAAAAATATGCAGATGCTGTAACCTGTTTTGATACACTCTTACAATTTAATCCAAAAGATTCCCAGGCATTTAACAACAAAGGTATCGCCATGGCAGAAATGGGAGACACGCAAGCTGCAAACGAATGTTACGACAAAGCAATAGAATCAGACCCCAAAAACAGTGCATCTTATTTTAACAAGGGAGTACTCCTTGATAGACTTCAAGAATACGATGAAGCCTTGGAGTATTTGGACAAAGCAATAAGTGCAGATTCAAAAAAACCAAATGCCATATTTTACAAAGGAATTGTGCTTGGGAAAATGAAAAAACATGAGGAGGCTTTGAATTGCTTTGAAAGTGTTTACAAAAAGTATCCATCTCATATCGACGCATTTTTTCATAAAGGCATTGAATTGGCAGAGTTAGATAGACATGAAAAAGCCATCGAAGTTTTTGATAAAATGTTATCAAAACATAAAGATAACCTCAAAATTCTTTATGCCAAATCTCGAAGCAAGGCAGCCCTTGGAGAATATGAAGAGTCTCTGGATTTGCTTCGAAAATCTATTTCAATTGATGGCAAAACAATAAGAGAATGGGCAAAAAAAGAAAAAATATTTCAAAGATTACATGATAACGAACAATTCAGAAAATTAGTTAAACTTTAAAGAATTTTTTTTCTCACTGCATCCAATCTAAGCAAACTAACTTTGCTTTTAGGACCAGTTAACCGTGCCTCATAAATTGGAATGTAAGTTTCAGTGATCTCTTCTACTGAAAACTCTTCATTTAGATCTCGAATATCTTTTTCTAGGGGACTTTTCAGAGATTCTTTTAAAATTTGAATTGCAGAATCATATTTAATTTCTGGTCGTTTCACATTAGCGGAATTGTCTTCAAGGATTTTATCAGGATAGTTTTCAATGGATTTTGAATCGGTCTTGTAATGAATATCTACTTCGTTTCCATTGTGATCAAAAACTAATTCTCTCTCTTCCTCTACAAAAACATGTTCTTCAAGAGGAATATCAATTTTGTTTTTTCCCCTGTCTCCAACAAAAGCCTTTTTCAGTGCAGATTTTTCTTTGATTGGAAATATTCCACCTCCAAAAGTAACCTCCTGAACATTAGAATCAACAGAAATGGTATGAATTGCCTTTCGGTAATAATCTGCCACATATCTTCCAGAGACCGTTAATAACGATTCATAAAATAAATCAATAGAGTCAACTTGAACTTCTTCTTTTTTTGGTTTAGTTAAAAAGGACTTGAATTCAGAGGTCTTTTTTTCATCAATAATGTCTGAAGCCTCATTGTCATCTATGGACTTTCTTAGAACAAATATCTTGGCGTCTGGTTTTTCTGTCAAAATTACAATATCTAATAAGAAATCTTGCTATTAAATCAAATGAATAATTTGTAAGAATTTGGAAAAGCATAAAACAACAACTATAATTTTAAAGATAATGGGAAATAAAAGAAAAGTAGGACATATTGAAAGATTCCTAAAACGAGCAGACAAAGCAATAGACGAAGGAATCAAAAAAGCAGATGAAATTTTAGATGATGCAGTAGAATTTGGAGAAATGGCTGCAACTCAAGCAAAAAAAACAAGTAAAGAATTAAGAAATAAAGCTGAAAAAGAAGGCGAAATATTAAAGAAAAAAGGAAAAGAAAAAATCAATGAAAGCATCATGGCAGCAAAAGCTGCAGCGACCTCTGCAGAAGATGACCTTAAAACATTAGAAAGGTTGGGAAAACTGAAAAAATCAGGCATAATTACGGACAAGGAATTCCAAGAAAAGAAAAAAAAGATTCTAGCAAGGATATAGGAATGGAAAAATCCAACATCTATTCGTCAGGAGACCAGAGAAAAATCAATCCTGATTGGTTTACTGGAAGAGTACACATGAAAGATGTTTCCTCAAAAATCAAATCAAAAGAACAAGGAATCTATCATGTTTATTTTCACAATGGTGCCAAAACAAAACTGCACTGGCACAATGGGAATCAGGTACTAATTGCAACTAAAGGATCTGGAAGTCTAGAAATTTTTAGAAAATATGGAACAGGTAAAACAAATTTCAAGATAAAAAGAATGGAAAAAATTAACCTTAAAGAAGGAGATACAGTATACATTCCTGCAAAAACCCTTCACACGCATGGTTCTATAAATAAAAAATTAACTTTTTCACATATTGCCATCAATATTTTGCCGAAAAAAAATGCAGAATACAAGACTACGTGGTATGAATCAGACTTTAAATCAAAAGTAACTAAAATTGTATAGATGTCTATTCGAAAAAATTCAGAAATACCATCCATCCCCGGTAATGAAGGGACCACCATAAAGCAGCATTTTCATCCACACAACACGCTAAATGGCATTAGGTTTAGTTTAGCAGAATTTACTTTAGAGGTTGGAAAAAAATCTCTCCCTCACAAATTAAAATCCTCAGAAGTGTATTTTATTCTAGAAGGCAAAGGCATTTTGCATGTAAATGATGAATTGTTTGAGATGGCAAAAGGTGATTCAGCATATGTCTCTCCAATGTCAAAACAATTTATAGAAAATTCTGGCGAAGTAGATCTGAGATTCTTGTGTATCATAGATCCTGCATGGAAAGCAGAATACGAGATGATTCTTTAGTTGCCTTCCAAAATATGCTGCAATTGTTTTTAACATATGACGAATATACGAGATTTAGTGAATACCCATCAGGCTTTAAAGACCCTAAATGTTGATTCAGACTCTTCATTTGAGGAGATTAAAGTAGCCTATAGAAAATTAGCTTTAGAATACCACCCTGACAAAAACACAACAGAGCAGGAAGGAATACAATTCAAGAAAATAACTGAAGCATATCATGTTATAAAAGATCATTACAAGGAGGGGGAAAAGCCCACTTCCAATAAACCCCATAAAAGAACAGAAGATTTCAAGAAACAGCCACGGTGGGGTGCACGTCCAGGACAAGAACCAGGAGACATACCTGAAGAAGATTGGAGTAGATTCACAAAGGAATTTGAAGAAGGAGATCCTGATTTTTGGAAAGAATATGAAAAAAAGTTTTGGGAAGAATATAATGCAAGAGTAACGGCGGATGGAAAAAACGGAGAGTTTGAAAAAGCAGAAGAACCAAAGGTTCAACCTAATTTGTTTGTGGATGTAGATGAAAGTTTATGCATCGGATGTTGCAGTTGTGAAACAATTGCACCGGATGTTTTTGCAATCAATAAAAATTCCAAGATGAACCCAAAGTCTTCAGTGATTAATCAAAAAGGAGCAGGACCAAACAAGATTATGAATGCCGCAAAAACCTGTCCTACAAAAGCAATCAGAGTAGAAAATAAAGACACGAATGAAAAACTATATCCGTATTAATCTCTCAGTTTTTCAAAAATTTCATTCGTTTCTGAATCTGAAACATTCAGAGTAGAATCAAATAAACAATGTATTGGACCTCCAGAATCATTAGAGCTTCTTGGAACAAGATGAATGTGGACATGAGGGATTTCTTGTCCAGCTTCCTTTCCATTGTGGGCGGCCATCAAAGTCGCTCCAGTTAGCTTATCAACTTTGGAAATTACTTTATGTACAGTTGAAAAAAGGTCCAAGTTTTCTTCGGCAGATAAATGTTGGATTTTTTCATTATGATTCTTGGGAATTACCAAAGTATGTCCCTTGGTTAATGGAAATGCATCCAAAAAAGCGATTGAATGTGGAGTTTCTGTGATTATTTGAGTAGGAAGTTCACCACTAGAAATTTTGCAAAAAATGCATTCCATGATTTTGTGAGGAGATTTTAAGATATAAGTTTCAGCTGTTATGGTTGAACAATTTCAGCCCAAGCAAGACCTTCACCAAATCTTATAGTTGTTTTGTCACCAGCCTTTAGACTACAATTATCTATAGTCTTAGGAACTCCATCTAAAGTATCCACATAACAAATCCCATTATCGTTATTCAGTATTACAACATCCTCATAGACGTCTTCTCGGATGAAATTCCAAAACGGAAATACTAGAGTAGATAAAACAATTCCTGCAACCATAAAGGCACCTCCAAATCCTAATGCAAGTTTCTGACTATGGCTAAGTTCCAAAGTTACCAGGTACCGCCATCACCAGAAGAAGGATCAAGTTTTTTTGCCGGAACATTTCCGTGGGCTTTTTTCATGTGCCTCTTTAATCTCTCAGGATCATGTAAATCTGTACCACATTCCTTACATTTTGTTTCTGTTTCAGAATCTTCTTTTTTTCTTTTAAAAAGACCCATGAATTTTAAATCTTTGATTTATTTTATAAGCCATACGAAATTTTTAGGCAAGTAAAGAAGTGGAAATAATCACATATTTTCCCAATATGTTGTAGTATTCTTCTAATACTGACATTATTTCAGTCGTTTTTTATATGAAACAGCTGAATCTGAGAGATTGGTGTTGTGTTGGTGTGGGTTGTATTGATTCAAAGTGGTATTAGCTGTTGCT
>JAICHE010000029.1 GCA_025922755.1 Nitrososphaeraceae archaeon | reverse complement strand
TTGTCTTTCATAGAGTCTTTGTGCTCAGATATCTTGTCTTTCATAGAGTCTTTGTGCTCAGATATCTTGTCTTTCATAGAGTCTTTATGTTCCTCAATGAAGGTTTCTCTTCCTTCATCATCTAAAGAACAATACTCGTTCATTTCTGCAAGATGTTCTTCCGTTTTGCCATATTCCTCTATATGTTCTACTTTTTCATCTTCAGACATTTCACAGAATTGATCCATCTTTTCTTTTCTGTCATAATCATGTTTTTCATACTCATCTTCGTGTTCATCTATGAAAGCTTCTCGTTCAGATTCATCTAGAGCGCAGTATTCATCTATCTTTGTTTTGTGATCTTCTGTTTTATTGTGTTCTGCGATATATTCTGATTTTTCATCTTCAGACATTTCACAGTATTTCTCTAAAACATCCTCCATGTCGTAATCATGTTTTTCATACTCATCCTCATGCTCTTCGATAAAGTCCTCACGTTCAGATTCATCAAGTAAACAATACTCTTCAATACTATCTTTGTGTTCAGAAGCCATTGGATATTTCTCTAAAAATGCATCTTTTTCATTTCCAGGTAAATCACAATATCTATCTAAGATATCTTCAATATCCCAATCGTCATTCTTTTCATATCTTTCAAAGTTTTCTTCTATGAATTGTTCAATCAAATCTTCACGTTCATCTTCATCAAGATCACAAAATCCATTTAATTGATCTTGAAAATCTTCTAGTTCAGGATGGTCGTAAAACAGCTGATTCTTTTCTGGATCAGACATTTCACAATAATGCTCAAGTCTGTCCTCAAAGTCGTGATCGTTGTCATCTGATTCTGCATAAGCTACTGCTGTTCCAGCAGTAAGTACTGTAAACATAATCAGTGAAAAAACAACAGTAAGGAGTTGTGTCTTTTTCATTGCAAAAATTTCCTAACATGGAATATAAAGTATAGCGAAACTTTCGTGCACAATTATTAATAATAATGAACAGGAATTACTCCATCTATGGTCGAAATAACTGCAGAAGATACTGAAAGAGTAGAATTATTGGAAATTGTTTCTAGCTCAAAAATGGGTCTTAAAATATTATCAAAAGAACAATTACAAAGGCTTGCAACCTTGGTCGAGAGCAAAGATTACAGTCATGATGTAGAGGCATTAATATCAAAAATTGAACTACTCAAAAAAATTAATAATAGATTATTTGATTTAGGAGAAGGTAGAATTATTCTCTGAGATCAAGACACTATACTCGACTCTAATTGCAATTTGATTTTTGTTAGGTTTTACTGTATTAAAAATAGAAAATAACTTGTTTTGTATTATTTTACTAAAGTTTTATTTACATTTTTTTAGAGATTCTTTTTGTTTTGTAAAATGTAAATTTCAAAAAGTAATGAACCAATAATATGAACCAATAATATGAACCAATTCTGAGCAATCGCTTTTATTTCATTTTGGTATTGTATTGTATGTTAAGTAAAGAATCTGATGATTTTGTTCAAGTGTTAGAAGCTTGGGCCAAGGTAATTGGAGTAAATCTAGACAGACAATAAAACCAGAATAAAGAGATTTAAAAAATCAAGAAACTCTTGTTTTATTGATAATCTAGATTTCCAAATATCCTTTTTATTTACTCTATTCAAATTAGGTTAAATGAAATCAATTTCTTCTCTAAATAAGGAAATAAAAAATTGTAAAAAATGTCCAAGACTATCTAAATACATCCGAGATGTTGCCAAAAACAAAGTTAGACGCTTTGCAGATCAGAATTACTATGGAAAACCATTATCAGGGTTTGGTGATGTTAATGCAAGATTGCTAATTGTGGGTCTTGCTCCAGCAGCTCATGGAGGCAATAGAACAGGAAGAATGTTTACTGGTGACTCTTCTGGGGATTGGCTTGCAAAAGTAATGCACAAACACGGATTTGCATCAATTCCAACCAGTCAAACTTCTGATGATGACCTTGTTCTCAATAATGCATACATTACTGCAGCCGTTAGATGTGCTCCTCCCCAAAACAAGCCTACAAGGGAGGAAATGGAGGCTTGTTTTGATTTTTTGAGGCAAGAATACAAGATATTAGAAAATATTAAAGTAATTTTGTGCCTTGGAAAAATTGCATATGAGACTACCTGTAAATTGCTAAATGTAAAGCAAGAAAAATTTGGGCACAACAAATTGTTTGAGTACAATTCAATAAAGATTCTAACATCTTATCATCCTTCAAAACAAAATACTCAGACAGGAAGATTAACTTGGAGAGAATGGTCTAGAGTTTTTCAAAACGCGAAAAAAATCATCAAATAAGAAAGATTTATTGTAAAACAGAGATTAGTTATATTAATGAAAGAAATTTTTTTTGCCTTGACAATATTTTTTGTCTTTCCCACGGTATTTGCCCAAGAGTATCCTGATTTAGGAGTTAAAGTAGAGACCGTTGCAGATAATCTGGATATTCCTTGGTCTATCACATGGGCACCTGATGGTACTGTGTTCTTTACAGAAAGGTCAGGTCATCTTAGAGTGATACAAAGTGGAGAACTGTTAGAGGAAGCAATTTTTTCATTAGATGTGGGAGGAGTTGAAGGGGGATTGCTTGGTGTCGCATTAGATCCTAACTATAAAGAAAATCATTTTATCTATCTGTACTATACTTACAATGATTTTCTGTCTACTCAAAATAAAGTAGTTCGTTATGTTGAATCAGATTTAACATTGTCAGAAGATAAGATATTGATTGATGGAATTCCTGGAGGTCCATTTCATGATGGAGGAAGAATAGAGTTTGGTCCTGATGGTAAGCTGTACATAACAACTGGTGATGCAGGAAATGCTGGATTAGCCCAAGATAAAAATTCTGTTGCAGGAAAAATCCTTAGAATAAATTCAGATGGCTCAATACCAGAGGACAATCCATTTACGGATTCTCCAATTTACTCGTATGGACATAGAAATCCACAAGGAATTGATTGGGATCAGTTTGGGAATCTTGTTGCTACAGAGCATGGACCATCAGGTTGGCGAGGGGTAGCACATGATGAAATTAACTTAATCGTGCCTGGAGGAAACTATGGATGGCCGGATATTATTGGAGAAGAAACTATGGATGGACTTATCTCTCCAATTTTACAATCCGGTGATGATACATGGGCGCCATCTGGTGCCGAGTTTTATGATGGCGATAAGATTCCACAATGGGTTGGAAAATATTTTGTGGCGACGCTTCTTGGGAATCATTTGCATATGATTGAATTTGATTTGGAAAGAAATGTCGTTATATCGGATCAGAAATTGTTTACAGGGGAATTTGGACGATTAAGAGATGTAAAGACAGGTCCTGATGGCTACCTCTACGTTTTAACAAGTAATCAAGATGGTAGGGGATCACCAAAAAATAATGATGATAAAATTCTTCGAATTGTCCCGTTAATTGAAATTAATAATTTTGATGATTGTGTGAACACAGGGAATCCAGTAACCAAGTCACAACCAAGACAATGTACAGTAGATGGTCAAACTTTTGTGGAAAAAGTTGAGATTAAACAAAAAATTCCTGACTGGGTAAGAAACATCTTTGTTTGGTATGGACAAGACAAAGTTTCAGAAGAGGAGCTTCTAAATGCCATTAAATTCCTAGTTCAAGAAAAAATTATTCAACTCGAATAAATTCTAAATTAGAAAATCCAGGCTGGCCCCAAAATAATATCCTGCAAGAATTGTTCCAGCAGCCCAAATCAAAGACCCAGCAAAAGTATACAAGACAAATTTTGGTATTTTCATCTCAAGTAATCCTGCAGGAACAGAAATCATTTCTCGCATTACGGGAACCATTCTTCCAAGAAATACTGCCTTGTCACCATACTTTTCAAACCATAATTCAACTCTCTCTAATTTTTTTTCAGATATTTTCACATATCTTAGATAACGCAGTAAAATTGCTCTTCCAAGCTTTAGTGCTATTAAGTAAATCGCAGTAGTTCCAATAGTAGCTCCAAGGGCTCCTAAAATTATCATGGGTATTACGGAAATTATTGATAACCCTGCCTGAGAGGCTAAAAATCCTGCAGTTGGAAATACTGCAAGTGTTGGAATTGGAGGAACTATTGTTTCAAGCAATGCAGCCAAAAAGACTCCTTCATACAGATGACCTGCAAGAAAATCGCCAATCCATACTAGAAACGAATCAAAAAGTTCCAATAAAATCTCAAATGAAACCCTTCCTAAATTACTTTACAACATTAAATTTTGATTGTTAATGATTAAGTCTTTTTAGATAATCAAAAAATGACTCTCCTTCAAATTCCATATAATCTGCAATGGGATTAATCTTCATTTCTGTAAAATATTTATCGTATACTGTTTGACGTTCATGACCTAGAGGGGGTGAGCAGAAACACATTTCAGACCATTGAACTATTCCAGGTTCTGTGATTTTTGCCCTTTTCATGGAGTTTATAATTTCTAGTCCATCTGGTTTTTGGTTTTCAATTGTTCCATCAGTGAGTTTTTGGAATAATTCCTTCAATTTTTCTGAATTGAATTTTGCCTTAATGGAATAAATCATTGCAGTTTGATGTAATTATGAGTACTTTAGTTTTCTAGGGAAACTATTTTGCAATATAGTAATAATTAATTGGATCATGCGGTAATTGTTTAACCTCTACTTTTGAAAATCCTGCTTCATTTAACATCTCTATTGCTTTTTCTTTTCCCCACATTGCTCCTAATCCATGACCATTAAGAGCTAAGGATACAGTCATGCAATGAAGACATGAAACTGTATACAGAAAGGGTCCTAAAGGATGGGTCTTATTATTTTCAAGTTGTGACGAGGAACCAATGTCTTGCATTAAAAATATTCCGTCGTCTTTTACTGCTTTTCTAATATTGTCTAAAACTTTAGCGGGAGCAGCTTGATCATGAATAGCATCAAAGGCCGTAACAAGGTCAAATTTTTCATTTTCAGGAAAATGTTCTACATCTTGTATCTGAAAAGAGGTATTTTTGTTTCCAAGTTTTTCTGATTCTGTAGCTGCGTATTCTATTGCTTTTTTTGAAAAATCATAACCTGTAAATTGAGAATTTGGAAAATTTTTTGCCATTAAATTAAGAGCTCTTCCGCTACCACATCCTACATCAAGTACTCTAATTCCTTTTTTTAGATGCTCCACCAGTCCTGGAACTAGCGGAAGAATGCTACTTACAAGTGCAGGAAGGACAGTTTGTGCGCTTTCTTCGGCCATTACCTCATGAAATCGGTGATATGACTCGTATGGAACACCGCCTCCCTTCTCAAAGCACTTTACTATCTCATCTTCCACATAGGCCAAGGCTGGAATCCATTGCATTGAGGAGGCAAAATTATAGCTGCCCCCTCTGCTGAGAAGTTCTGCTTTTTCCTCGGAAAGAGAATAAGTCTTGTTCAAAGGGTCATAATCAACTATTTTTCCAGTAACCATTGCTCCAAGCCATTCTCTGATATATCTCTCATTAAGATTTGATTTTGCAGCCAACTGTTCGGAGGTCATCGAAGTACAGTCATACATGGAGTCAAATAGCTTAGTTCGATGACCAACAGAAAGCATCAGTGCGGTTGCTGCTTTGTTCATCACATCTAACATGTAATCTTCAAAGTTTTCCATTTTTCATATCCATTAGTTTAAGAATATTTTATGAATGCTTTCTTTTGTAATGTGCAGTTTGTAGATATCATCATTTTTTACAAGAAATATTCTATCATGCATTAAGAATAATTCAATCATATCTGTAATGTCTGAATTCATCAAATCGCTTGATTTGTATGGACAAAACATTAAACCTGGAAGCCTTGATTCGTCATAAGCTTTTTCAATCTTCATTGCAGTATCAAATGAATTTTGTGCAACATCTGTAATTACAAAATCAACACAGCACAATGGCTTTTTTTTGGATTCTTTAACTATATTTTCTATTACTTGCTCACAATATTTGTAACCGTCTTCTCCTTTTGGTTTGTAAGGCTTTACTGTTCCATTATACCAATTTAGTTTAGAAAAGACTTTTTCTGCATGATGATTTGGGGGCGCAGCAAATGTTTTGAACCATTCGTTTCCACTGGTCATTCTATCTAGAGATTTGAGAAAAGTGGTCATTGATTTTTCATCAGAATAAATCAGCAAATCATGAATGTGTGGTACATGTGTTTTCTTGTTTAACCATTGATCTACTGCATCTTTTACGATAGAGTTAATTGAAACGCCCATTTGGTCGGCTTTTTTACCTAGCTCTGCATGGGTTTCATCTGCAAATCCACGTACTAAAACATCCTTTGTCATGATATCAATTGAGCCTAGTTCTATATATAACATGCTATCATGATATCATTAACAACAACATTCATATATGATATCATGATATCATTATGTATGAAAACACAATCTATTATTGAAACAAAAAAAGCTGATTGGATTGCGGCCTTTAATTCAATATCCGATAAGCAATCAGAAGAAGCTCATATTCTGAAGGGACTAATCAATGGTCTAAAAAACAAAATCGTTGGAGAAGGAATAATCATTGTTCCTGAGGTGGCATAGGTGGAAAATATGGCACAGCAACAATCAAAAACACTCAATGGTGTAGATGTTGATGGGTTATTACAAAGCATTAACGTAATCCAAAAAGAGCCATCAGTCGCAAAATTCAATTTTCGAGCAAAAAATGAGTGGGTCAGTGGTTCAGAAAGTCGCACAACAATAAATGATTTCTATGGAGCTGGAAAAACACACGTAAGAAGCAAGCCATTTGTTTTTACAAAAGATGAACCTCCAGTACTTTTGGGAAAAGATCATGGAGCAAACCCAGTGGAATATGCTTTGACTGCTCTTGCAGGATGTGTAACTACAACTCTCATATTCCATGCAGCTGCAAAGGGGGTAAAAATAAACAAAGTAGAATCTACTTTGGAAGGAGACATTGACATTCGTGGTTTGTTAAACCTTGATGACAGTGTTAAGGTAGGATACGAAAGCATTCAAATGAATTTCAAAATTGATTCAGATGCCTCCGAAGAAACACTACACGAATTAATCGAACTTGGAAAAAAACATTCACCAGTTGCAAATACCATAACAAATGCAACACCTGTAAATATCACTCTGTCAAAGACATAAAAATGACAGATGATATTTCTTCTTTTTCTTCTGAGACCTTTAAGGTAATAGAGAATAGAAGGGCAGTAAAACACTTTGATGAGAATCATCATTTTACAGATAAAGAGATTGAGAAATTCCTTTCTTTGGCAGTTTTGTCTCCAACCTCCTTTAACATACAAAATTGGCGGTTTTTAGTCGTAAAAGACCCTGAAATAAGGAAAAAAATCAGAGATGCATACTGGGATCAAGCCCAAGTAACCGAATTTTCTCTTCTTTTGATTTTGTGTGCCGACCTTAAGGCCTGGGAGCAAGAGCCACAAAGATACTGGAAAAATGCATCAAAAGAAATGCAGGATTTTTTGGTTCCAGCAATTGAGAAATTTTACAAAGAAAATGAGCAATTGCAAAGAGATGAAGCGATAAGAAGTATCGGTATTGTATCTCAAACCTTAATGCTAGCTGCAAAATCAGCTGGATACGATTCATGTCCAATGATTGGATTTGATTCACAAAAAGTTGCAGAATTGATCAATCTTCCCCAAAACTACATAATTGGAATGATGTTAGTAATAGGAAAGGCAAAGAGTCCTGCTGGCCCAAGAGGAGGGCAATTAAGTCTGGATGAAGTAGTCTTTACAGATAGATTTTAGGCATCTAGATTATTAATTACCAAAATTGAAAATAGGTGATTGAGTTACAAGTTTTTAGATCATGCAACTGACGCATTCGTGGAGATAACTGCAAAAGATCTCAAAGAGGCATTTGCTGTAACTGCGGATGCAGTAATTAACATTACAATTGATCAAGATAAAGTTGAAGAGAAAGAGGAAAAAGAATTTTCTGCACAGGGAAAAGATCTTCGGTATTTGCTATTTAGTTGGATTGAGGAAATCACCTTTGTTCTAATAACAGAAGGGTTTGCAATTAGAAGAATAGAATTTGATATTTCAGAAAATGGTGAATATATAATTAATGCAAAGGCATTTGGGGAAACATTAGATTTGAAAAAGCATAATTTCAAAGTAGAAATCAAGGCTCCGACATTTTATGAGATGAAAATTGAGCAAAATGGCGGAGTTTTTATGAGATTTTTGCTGGATTTGTGATTTTGTGAACTATTCTTGCCTAATCAATAGAAGAAGTTATACGTCTTTTTTAAAAATGAACAAAACGAAGAAATACTATGCGTAAAAATTTGTTGCTATTTCCTATTTTTTCACTTTTTATCTTGATGGTTTTTCCAGCATATGGTGAAGTAACATCATTATCTCTTGAAAAGAGCTTTTACACAGATGAAGAGCTGATGACCTTTGTTGGAGTAGAGGAGGAAGGTAAAAAATCAGTCTTTGTAATAATTCGTGGGCCTGGTGGAGATTTCATTGGAATGTTCTCAGATCCAGCATCAGATAATGACGGTTCGTTTTCTACAATTGCCAGACCAGTAGAAAATTATTTTTCATCAAGGGGAACCTACAATGCAACAGCTTTTACTGATGACCAAAAAGAAGAAGATGGTTTAACAATTTTCTTACAATACGATGGGACTAAAGTTTCAGAGAAAGAAGATTTTGTTTTGACTTTGAAAACAATATCTGATATGACAGTAACTGAAGGAAAAACACTTTCATTTACTGTAGGGGTAACTGATTCTTCGCTAGATAAATTAAATTTTAGTTTAGACAAAAATCCTCCAAGTGGAGCTTCAATTGATTCTAAAACAGGGAAATTTACATGGACACCTACAGCTTCGCAAGGAAATTCTGTAGGAATTCAATATAATTTTGACATAGTTGTTGAGAGAGGGGCTCAAAAAGATAGTGAATCAATAACAATTACGGTAAAGGATCCTGTTGTAGATGAACCAAAGGATGAACCAAAGGATGAACCAAAGGATGAACCAAAGGATGAACCAAAGGATTTAGGACTTGCATCATTTGTTGACCCAAAAAAAGATCCACAAAGTTATGTAGACAGATACAATAATGAACCAAAATACAAAAAATGGTTCGATGAGAATTTTCCAGAATATGACTCAATTTACCAAGCAGTTGGACTAGAGGAATCATTAGCTATTCCTGCGCCATTTGTTGACCCAACCCAAGACCCGCAATACTATGTAGACAGATACAATAATGAACCAAAATACAAAGAATGGTTTGATGAGAATTTTCCAGAGTACGATTCGATTTACCAAGCAGTTG
>JAICHE010000028.1 GCA_025922755.1 Nitrososphaeraceae archaeon | reverse complement strand
CTGCGCCAGTAGGATACCCTAGTTTTACCTCATCCCCTTCACTAGCGTAAAAAAGCATAGTAGTAACACGACCAGGTAAAGGATTTCGTACCCATCTTATAACAAATTCAAAGTAATCTTGATTTTCTGGATGGGATGCAATTGAATATGCTCTTCTTACCAGTTTATAATTTTCTGCAGGAACGTTTACTCCAATAGTTAGGAATTGGCCTGTTTTGTAATCTGGCATCCCTTCATCTGGTAATATTCTGATAATAACAAGGTCTTCTTTTAGCAACTGGGTGTAAATCACCTTGGCTTTCATCTCTGAAACCATATAGAATAATTCGACTTTACTTTAGTTAAATGTATTTCTGAAATCAAAGCAAAATTTTTCTTTAAATTATAAAAGTTTTACAAAATAAAAAACTCCTAACTCTTATTCTTCAAAAACTAATCTCAACTAAATTAATAAGTAGATGTTAGTCCTAGAAAGCAGGATGCACTCTGAAAAAATTGAGGAATTTTCGAAGAGAAAAAAAATATCCTCTCAAGGAGGAGGGCAAGATCGCATCAAGGCCCAACATGACAAAGGGAAATTAACTGCTCGAGAGAGAATTGATTTGTTATTAGATGAAGGAACGTTTACTGAGGTTGATCCATTAACAACTCATCATTATCATGAGTATGATATGCAGAAAAAGAAATTCTATACTGACGGCGTTGTTGGTGGTTATGGATTAGTAAATGGGCGTCAAATCTTTGTGTTTGCATATGACTTTACTGTTTTAGGAGGTACGCTTAGTCAAATGGGGGCAAAAAAAATTACCAAATTGATGGATCACGCACTGAAAACAGGCTGTCCAATCATTGGAATAATGGACTCTGGTGGTGCAAGAATTCAAGAAGGTATAATGAGCCTTGACGGATTTGCCGACATATTTTATCATAATCAATTAGCTTCTGGCGTAATCCCTCAAATTACTGCAAGCATTGGCCCCTCTGCCGGCGGCTCTGTATATTCACCTGCAATGACTGATTTTGTTATCATGGTTGACAAAGCAGGAACCATGTTTGTAACAGGCCCTGATGTTGTAAAGACCGTTTTGGGTGAAGACATTTCATTTGATGAGTTAGGAGGTGCAATGACACATGGAACAAAAAGTGGAGTGGCACACTTTGTAGCTCAAAATGAATACCAATGCATGGATTACATTAAAAAATTAATTTCATTTCTTCCACAAAATAATACTGAAGAACCACCTAAACAAAAAACAGATGACGATCCAAACAGACTAGATCATAATTTGATCAATATTATTCCAGACAACCCATTGCAACCATATGATATGAAAGAAATAATAAATTCAATTGTTGATAACAATGAATTTTTTGAAATTCATGAATTGTTTGCCCCAAATGTTGTTGTAGGCTATGGAAGAATGAATGGTAAAGTGGTTGGAATTGTTGCAAATCAACCTATGCATCTTGCTGGGGCACTTGACATAGATTCTTCAAACAAAGCTGCAAGATTCATTAGATTTTGCGATAGCTTTAACATTCCTATAATCACTTTGGTGGATACTCCAGGATACATGCCCGGTTCAAATCAAGAACATAATGGTATCATTAGGCATGGAAGTAAATTGCTTTATGCTTATTGTGAAGCCACGGTTCCTAGAATTACTCTTGTTATAGGAAAGGCATATGGTGGCGCTTACATTGCAATGGGAAGTAAAAATCTTAGAACAGATGTAAACTATGCTTGGCCAACTGCTAGATGTGCAGTTTTGGGAGCAGAAGCTGCAGTAAAAATAATGTATAGAAAAGAACTTGCTAGTGCAGAAAATCAAGAAGAACTTAAAAAACAACTCATTGATGAGTTTTCAGAAAAATTTGAAAATCCATACGTTGCAGCTTCACATGGAACAGTTGATAATGTGATTGATCCAGCAGAAACAAGACCAATGCTGATTAAAGCTCTTGAAATGCTTTCGAATAAACGAGAAAAACAACTTCCAAGGAAACATGGTAATATCAATTTGTGATTAATATGATCGAAAAAGTTCTTATCGCAAATAGGGGAGAAATTGCTTTACGTGTCATCAAAACATGCAAAGCATTAGGAATCAAGACTGTTGCAGTTTATTCCGATGAAGATTATAATTCACTCCATGTAAAACAAGCAAGCGAAGCATATCATATTGGAGAAGCATCACCAGCAAAATCATATCTTAATCAAGAAAAAATTCTTGATGTAATGTTATCTTCTGGAGCTGATGCTGTTCATCCTGGTTATGGTTTCTTATCTGAAAATGATGATTTTGCAAACCTTTGTGAAAAAAATAAAATCAACTTCATTGGGCCAACAGCAAAATCTATGAACCTTTGCGGAGATAAAATGGAATGTAAAGCAGCAATGCTCAAAGCTAAGGTACCTACAGTACCTGGAAGTCCTGGTCTGGTTAAAGATGCAGAGGAAGCAACAAAAATTGCAAACGATATTGGTTATCCTGTATTGCTCAAATCAGTTTATGGTGGTGGGGGACGAGGAATCCGTTTGGTAAATAACGATAAAGAATTGAAAGAAGGTTTCGAATCAGTAACAGGAGAATCAATAGCTGCTGTAGGAAAATCTGCAATCATTGTTGAAAAGTTCTTAGAAAAAACTAGACACATTGAATATCAGATGTGCAGAGACAAACATGGAAATGCTGTTCATATTTTTGAGAGAGAATGTTCTATTCAAAGAAGAAACCAAAAACTAATCGAACAAACTCCTTCCCCTGTAGTTGATCAGGAAACGCGAGATAGAATAGGAGAATTGGTGGTAAAAGCAGCAGAAGCAGTAGATTACACAAATCTCGGTACGGCAGAATTTTTACGTGCAGATAATGGAGAATTTTATTTTATTGAGATTAACGCCAGACTTCAAGTAGAACACCCAATCAGCGAGATGGTTTCTGGATTGGATTTTGTTAAATTACAAATCGATATAGCAAATGGTGAACCACTTCCTTTCAAACAATCAGATCTTAAAATGAATGGATATGCAATTGAATGTAGAATCAATGCTGAGGATACATTTTTGGACTTTGCGCCATCAACAGGCCCTGTACCTGATGTAACAATCCCTGCTGGCCCTAGTGTGAGATGTGACACCTATCTTTATCCTGGTTGTACTGTTTCTCCATTTTATGATTCACTAATGGCAAAACTTTGTACTTGGGGCCAAACTTTTGAAGAATCAAGAACACGAATGCTCAACGCATTAAATGACATGTATGTTCAAGGAGTAGAAACTTCTATTCCTCTATACAAGACAATTCTTCAAAGTGAAGAATACAAAAATGGAGATCTCTCGACTGATTTCCTAAAACGTTATGATATGATTGAAAAATTAAAAGAAGACTTGAAAAAAGAAAAAATTGAGAAAAGTGATGCTGCTTTAGCGGCAGCAATAATGCACTCTGAATACTTTAAGAGTCGTGTTCAAGGTTCTACATCTAATAGTTCGAATTGGAAGAATAAACTGGATTGATGAGGGATGGAGTACAAGATACAAGATATTGAAAACGCATTTGTCGGGGAAATCACAGAAAATCTTGGAAACAATGAATACATAATCAAAATTAATGGCAATGATAACCAAATTAAAATTCTAAATATGGATGCAAAAGGAATTGAATTCTTACTAAATCAAAAATATCATAAAGCAAAATATCTCGGTAACACTACCAATGAAATTAATTTGGTAATTGATAATGTTCCAATTATCATTAACCAACACACAAACTTTGATGAAATTGTTTACAAAAATTCTGGAGGTGGTGGAGCAGAAAATGCACAATTAGCATTGAAAAGCCAAATTCCGGGAAAAGTGGTTTCAATTGCAGTTCAAGAAGGTGATTCTGTAAATCAAGGAGATGTTGTTTGTACTTTAGAGTCTATGAAAATGCAAGTTGCCGTAAAGGCTCACAAAGCAGGCTCAGTAAAATCCATCAAAATTAAAGACGGTGCCAGCGTAGCAAAGGGCGACGTAATAGCCGAGATAGAATAAAAAAGAAATAAGATTTCTTATTTGAGAGCTTCTTTGATTTCGTCGTAATTTGGTTCTTTCAGAGGATCATCAGAAACCCATTTGTAACCAATTTTTCCATCTTCCATTATTACAAACACTGAACGTTTTGCAGCATTGTAATCTTTAATGTGTAACAAATCTTTCATTAACACATCATAATCACGTATTGTTTTACTGTTGTAATCTCCTAATAATGGAAATTTGAAGTTGTGTTTTTCTGCAAAAGCCTTGTTTGCAAAAGGACCGTCATTACTTATTGCGATCACTTGGGCATTAAGCTTTGATAACTCATCCCAAGAGTCTCTAAATGTGCATAATTCATTTTCACATACAGGAGAACTTGCAGCAACAAAAAATGACAATACTATTTTTTTGCCTTTAAATTCATCCAAAGTCCGCATTTTTAGCTCGGTATCTGGAAGCTCAAAGTTAGGAGCCATATCTCCAATATTCAATGACATGATCGCCTTTGGAGGTTATCCTATAAAGTAGTTTACAAAAATCAATTAACGAAAATTTTTTGATAAAAAAATGTGCATACCTTTTTATACAAAAACTTGGGTTCAAAGCTAAATTGGTCGGGGAATTAGCGGGCAATTATAGTACCGTGGTGTTAATGTT
The DNA here is from genome assembly GCA_025922755.1 of Nitrososphaeraceae archaeon. Lineage (GTDB taxonomy): Archaea > Thermoproteota > Nitrososphaeria > Nitrososphaerales > Nitrosopumilaceae > Nitrosomaritimum. Next base: position 4,689 of record JAICHE010000028.1, on the reverse strand, counting down.
TGGCTTTGCCGTAGCAGCAATGGCCCCCGCATTAGTAATTTCAAGAATGATTTCTCCTAGAAAAAGAAGTAATCCTGTAAAATTTTTACCTATGGAGTGTGGACAGGTCCCTTCAGGAGAAGGACGAACTCACTTTATGATGCAATATTATGCTTACATCTTGATGTTTGTTGTATTTGATGTAGTTGCAATTTTCCTTTATGCTTGGGGAAGTACTATTTTGTACCTTCCAAAAGAAGCCACACTACCGATTATCGGATTTTTAGCAATCATATTTGCTGCGATGGCTTTTGCATTACAACAATCAGGGAGGAGAAATATTTGGTAATTATTTATACAAATCAAATTTACTATCGTGAGGGATTGAATTGATAAAAGATCTAGTTACTCCACAAAATGCAAATGTGTTTGTTGGAAAACTTGGAGATATTTTAGAAAAAGCAATTGACAAGCCATTAGGCTATGCAATCAATTGGGGAAGAATTTGGTCCCTTTGGCCCGTACACATTGAAACGGCTTGTTGCAGTGTTGAATTTGGAGCAGCATCCAGTCCAAGGTATGACGTTGAACGATTTGGTATCATTGAAGCATTTGGATCACTAAGACAATGTGATCTCGTTGTAGTTCAAGGAACCATAACCAGAAAAATGGCACCACGTTTACGTTTAGTTTATGATCAAATGCCAGAACCAAAATATGTTATTGCAATGGGAGCTTGTGCTATTACCGGAGGGTTGTATTTTGACTCATACAATGTACTTCCAGGTATAGATGGTGTTATACCAGTAGATGTGTATGTTCCAGGTTGTCCACCTAGACCTGAAACTCTTATTCAAGGATGTATGTTACTGCAAGAAAAAATCAAGAGGATGAAGGCTAGGAAGTTTGTATAATGAGTTCAGATTCAGAAAAAGAAGCAGTTGAAAAAAAACCTGAGGAATCTAAACCGACTGAAACTAAACCTCCTGAGAAACCAGCTACCGCAAAGCCAGATGAGCAAAAACCAGCAGCTACAAAACCTGCACCCGCAAAAAAACCTGCACCAACTAAGGAAGAGCCAGAATTACCTGCCTTTGAGAAGGGAATTGCAGATAAAATAATTGAAAAATTCGGAGAAAAAACAACAATATCCTTTGTAAAACCTGACAGAGTAGGAATCAAAGTAGGCAGAGATGATATTCACAATGTTGCTGAATTTGCTAGAGATACTCTAAATTATGATCATGTTGATTCTGTAGCAGGAGTTGATTATCCTGCAGACAAAGAAATTGAAGTAGTTTATCATCTCAGCTCCTACACCGATCCAACACTTAGTAGACAAATTCTAGAATTGGCAACTAGGGCACAAAGAGAAGAAGATCCAATCCCAGGAAATGATGCAACAAAACTTCCTAGTCTTAGAGATATATTCTACAGTGTAGAATTTCACGAAAGGGAAGTTTTTGAAATGTTGGGCGTTTACTTTGAAGGTCATCCAGATAACAGACGATTACTTTTACCAGAAGATTGGGCAGATTTACCTCCATTAAGGAAGGACTTTAGGAATAAGGGTAGATAGAAATGAGTTCACCAACTTTACCACCAGGACTGGCAATCCAAAAAGCAGATGAGAGAATTATGACTCTCAATGTAGGTCCACAACATCCTGGTTCTGGACATATGAGAATCATTGTACAAATCGATGGTGACTATATTGTAGCATGTGATCCTGATCCTGGATACGTCCATCGCGGTGAAGAAAAGATGGCAGAATACAGAAACTATACTCTAAACGTCCCTCATTTAGAAAGACCTGTTATACATGACTCTTGTAATATTTTGTATCCTTATGTTTTAGCAGCAGAAGAACTTTTGGGACTAGAAATACCTGAACGTGCAAAATACATCAGAGTTATCGCTTCGGAATTAAATCGATGTATTTACACACAATACTGGCTTGCCATTTATGGAATCTTTTTGGGTCACTCCACCATGTTTATGTGGCCAGCAGGAGACCGTGAACTCTTAATTGATCTAATGGAAAAAATGACTGGTGCAAGAGTTACTCACTCTTATTTTATTCCAGGTGGAATAAGAAATGACTTACCTGCAAACTTTGAAGATGTTTGTCTCAGACAGGTAAATTACTTTGAAAAAAGAATCAAAGAATATGCAGACGTCTTCTATAACAATCCAATTTTAATTTCAAGAACCGAAAAAACCGGTGTCTTAACAAGAGAAAACGCCATAAAACTTGGAACTACAGGTTCTGTCCTAAGGGCTAGTGGTGTCGATTATGATGTTAGAAAGAAAGAACCTTACGACGTTTACGACGAACTAGATTTTGAAACAAACGTCATGAAAGATGGAGATTCTTATGCAAGGTCTAGGATTCCTTGGCTTGACATGATGGAGAGTTGCAGAATTATCAGAAATGCATTACAAAAAATGCCAAAATCTGGATCTGTTAGAGTAAAACTAAAACCAAATCCAAAAGGAGAACTTGGTTCTGTTTACAAACGTATTGAATCTGGAAGAGGTGCTCTGGGTTGCTATATTGTTTCAGACAAAAAGGTAGAGCCATACAGAGTAAAACTAAGTGTTCCATCCTTTAGAAATCTGATTGCGTTACCTCATCTTCTCATAGGTGAAAAATTAGGAAACATGCCATCCGTCTATTGGAGTCTTAATTACTGGCCAGTGGAGGCAGATAGATAAATGTCAGTTATTGCACCTAATTTCAAACTAAGTGAATTTATCAAGTCTATTCTTGATAATGTCTTTTGGTTTCTTCTAATCTTTACCTTGATTGGAATTCCAGCAGTAATGTTCATTCTATTTTACATTGAAATGCCTGTAATTGATGGAGAGCTTCTTACACCTTTCTTAGCACTCACTTGGCTTGCAGATCCTTCAAGATCAATACCTATTCTCAAAGCCTTTATGGCGACAGATCTCTTTAGAATTGCAGCATTTCCAGGATTTGGATTTGCAGCATTACTTGCAGCAGGAACTATTTTTGTAGAACGCAAGATGTTGGCAAAACTCCAGCTTAGAGTTGGACCATTTTACTGTGGAAAGGTAGAAGGAATTCTACAATTAATGGGTGATGGCCTGAAATTAATTTCAAAGGAAATAATCATCCCTGCAAAAGCAGACAAACCACTTTTCTGGGCAGCTCCTGTTTTGTTTGTTGCAACAGCAGCAGCATTTGTAGCTCTAATTCCAGTAGCCCCAGGATGGGTTGTTGCAGACTTGGATGTAGGTCTTTTAGCAGTATTTGCGGTTATTGGATTTTTCCCAATCATAACAATTCTTTCAGCATGGTCTGCTAACAGCAAGTTCCCATTCATTGGAGGAATTCGTGCCCTATATCAAATGGTTTCATTTGAGATTCCATTAATTCTCTCATTACTTGGCGTCGTTATTTTGACAGGAACTTTGAATCTCTCAGAAATTACCGCTAGTCAATCATCATTCCCTTGGATTATCTTTTTGCCAATTGGTGCAATTGTTTTCTTTATCACCATGCTAGCTGAGCTTGAACGAATTCCATTTGATTTGCCAGAAGCTGAAAGTGAAATTGTTGCTGGATGGCTTACTGAATTTTCTGGAATGATGTATGGTTTAGTTCAATTAGGAACTTATCTCAAACTTTATTCATTTGCAGCTCTCTTCGTGGTTCTTTTCTTAGGAGGTTGGAACGGACCAATGATTTGGCCACCATTCCCTGAGGAAATAATAACAGAAGGAATTGAATTGGGTCCAGTAACTGCTCAATTCCCAGGACTTCCTGTTTTCTCACAAGAAATGCTAAACGGAACTATTTGGTTTGTCCTTAAAACGGTCGGAGTAATTTTCTTCATACTTTTACCAAGAGGTGTTTTCCCACGTATTAGAGTAGATATGCTCTTAGATCTAGGATGGAAGAAACTAATTGGTTTGGCATTCGTTAACATCTTTATAGCACTCGGCTTGCTCTATGCTGGAATCTTGGGACCGGGAGGTATATTGTAATGGGAACTGCAACTGGAATAATCAGAGCTCTAAATTCAGGAATCAAACACATTGCACTTAAACGATTTACTCTTAGATATCCTGAAGAGAAACTAAAATTTGTTGGAGATGGATATCAGTTTGACCCATCAACAGGTGTAGGGATTGCTGGTCTTAAGGGAAGACACATGTTATTCCATGATCACTGTACTGGATGTCAATTATGTTCAATTGCATGTGAAGGTGTTGCAGAAGCAATTGGAATGGTAAAAGTCCCAGAGGAATGGAAACAAAATAAAAAATCTATCATGCCACAAATTGATTATGGCAAATGTGTGTTTTGTGGATTATGCGTAGATGCTTGTCCATTTTATGCATTGTATATGACAAATGACTATGAATTATCTTCATTTAGCAAAGAAGGATTGATTTACACTCCTGCTCAACTTGCTGTTAAACCGGAAGTTGCACAGGACTCTGAAATACAAATTTCTGCTAGAGGTGCAACACATGGCTGATGCTGCATTTCTTGCTTTGTCTGTAATTACAATCGGAAGTGCCATTGCAGCATTAGAATTAAGATCCCTAGTTTATGGTTCAATTGCGTTAATGGGAACTCTTGGTGGTATTGCAGGATTCTTTATTCTCCTAGATTCACCATTTGTTGCAATGTTTCAGCTAGCAGTTTATGTCGGATCTATAGCTGTTTTGATT
>JAICHE010000027.1 GCA_025922755.1 Nitrososphaeraceae archaeon | reverse complement strand
TTAGTTTCTTCCAAATTTACCATGACAGTTGCTAAATCTTTCTTGATTTCAAGCAAGTGAGACTGAATAACTACAGGATCCGAAGTTCCCACAACACCATCAAGGTGCCCACGCATTCTATCTAGAGGATAAATATCAGTATTATAGCCATAAATTGCCATAAATGCCCCAAATACAATAATTGCTACAATTCCAACCATTGAAAATTTATAAATTTTATTTGCCATTTTTTCTTCCTTAGTTAAAGCTCGGGGTTGGATGGATTTATTTCTTTTAAATCTGGAATGGGAGAGGCTCATGAAGGCAATGAAAAAGAATCCGACGGTCTGAATCCCTATAATTGGTGCAAAAATAGGATTGTTGGAAAATATAGAAACCAAGATTCCCATTATACCATATACGCCAAAAAATAATTCAAGTAATGTAACTTTTGTAAAGGGTAAATTGTAAGCATTGTCTCTCCAATCATCTTTTTTGGTAAGAATGCCATATTTTGGAGTCCTCAAAAATTCATTCTTTTTTCCCAAAACTGCATCAAATACGGCTACAGTGTTATTTACTGACAGTCCTGCATTGTAGATAAGCAAAGATGGAAGAATTTTGGCTTTGGATTTCCATGATTTGTTATACATTTTTTGGATAATCATCAAATATGCTCCAGGACCCATTGCAAGATATGTGGCAATTGTCAATGCAGGAATAAAGCTAATCACGTAGAGATTGATATTACCAGCTAACAAAATAGGCAGACACAAGAATTGAATCAGCATTAGGGGATAAACAACATGTCGAGTTAATTGGATAAAGGCTTGAATTTTGGCTTCCACTGCAACTTTACGTTTAATTGCAATTCCTCCAAGAAGTTTTACAGCACATTGAATTGATCCTTTTGCCCATCTGAATTGTTGTCGCTTTGCAGCATTCATTTGAACTGGAAGTTCAGCATCAACCACTATATCAGGCAAGAAGACACATTTCCACCCTTTCATTTGAGCCCTATAACTCAAATCCAAATCTTCAACCAAAGTTGCAGTATGCCATCCTCCTGCATCATCAATGCAATCCCTCTTCCAGATTCCAGCTGTTCCATTAAAGTTCATAAATAAATGAGAGTTACTTTTTGCTTTTTGTTCAATTAGAAAATGAAAATCAAGACTCAAAGCCTGTGCCTTTGTGATTGCAGAATAATTTTCATTGACATGTCCCCATCTACACTGGACAAGTCCAATGTTTGGCTTGGAAAAGTGAGGAATAGCTCGTTTTAAAAACCAATCAGGAGGAATAAAATCAGCATCAAAAATTGCAACATATTCAGTATCAGTTATTTGCATTGCATATTTGAGAGCACCTGCTTTGTACCCTTTTCTTGTCCCTCTACGTATATGTTCAATTTGAAATCCTTGATTTTTGTAGTCTTTAACTACAGATGCCAATAGTTCTACTGTATCATCATCAGAATCATCTAAAACCATAATTTTCATTTTTTCTTTAGGATAGTCCAATTCACAGACAGCATCCACCAATCGTTTTGCAACATATTTTTCATTGTATAATGGGAGCTGAATAGTTACTGAAGGCGTACCCATTTCAGCAGTAGTCAACACCTCTTTTCTTCTAATTGAAAGGAAAGTTAGATAGTAAAAGTTGAGAGTGTATGCAGTAATGATAATAGCAGATACTATAAACAGATCAAACACAAAAGAGGTAAACGGATTAATTGCCATGCCCTAGCTTTCCCTGAACCTTACTGGCTATTTATACTTGCAAAATTTTACGCTTATTTTTGCTCAAAAATCTTGATTGCCGATGGGGGGCAAACACCTTCACAAGCAAGACAAAATATACAATCAGGCTCTTTTGACATTAGAGGTTTTTTATCGGATGCAACATTTCCTGGTGTGTCAAACCATTCGTATACACCAACAGGACAAGCCTCGATACAAGCTCCGTCTGCTATACAAATATCATAATCCACAGAAACAAATTCACCCCAAACACCAAGTTGTTTGTTATCAGCACCTCGTCTTCCCCATGTTTTGATGGTGTATCCTGATGCATCAAATGGAGATGTAGCTTTCATTTTTGATTTGTACTCCACATCAATGGGACCAGGTTTTGGACCATCAAGTACCGGAATATCAGATCCTCCGCCTTCATCTGCTGCTATTTCTTCAACAGGTTTTGGTTTTGGTTTAGCATCAAGAACAATTTTGGCTAATGGAGTCATCTCTTCTAATTTTTGAAGTGCCTGGAGTTCGGTGATTTTCTCATCTTTAATTAGAAAATCAACCATTTTGTCGGCTAGAATTGTATTTCTTAGGATAGTATCAATTATCATTTTTGCAAAATGATCTGCTTTTTTTCTGTAATCTTTAACCCATTGAGGATCTCCAAATTTTTCTATTGGAAAAATCTGATAAATGATGTCAACTACTTCACCTGTAACGATTTCTACAGTGATAGATAATTCAACTTCTTCGTATCCTTTTGCATCTGGATCATCCATGTTATGTTCTTTCCACCTATAAGTTGCAAAGACTCTATCTGCATAGGCGTCCATTTCAAATGCTTTTTTGAGACCATCATGAACAGATTTTATCTCATCAGGATCTTCAAGGGTGATTGGTAAACGATAAAGTCCAAGTTTGAAACCATGTAGTGGATAAACTCCTCTTTTTGCTGTAGGGGCCTCCATAGACCAAACTCGATCTTTTAGAAGTAATGACATTTGGTTTCAATACATTCGATTTATTTAAAAAGGTTATCTAGTCATCGTCAGGACACGTAAGTTCACGGAGTTCGGTGTATTTTTTTTCCATTTCTTCGGCATATTGGGAGACCTTTTCAAGATTAAATTGATTTTTTGAAAAATACCAGCGAATTGGAACCCAGTGACCAATTCCATCCATATCATGAATCATTCCTTTGTCAGCTTTGACCTTTAATTTTTCATCTATGGATGTTTCTTTAACTGTAAGTCCTCTTTTTGTTTTATCTTCCATTATGAGATCCGAGTCGCCATCTTTGATAAAGTAAAAGGAACCCTTCTTTAAGACAGGAAGGTCTAAGAGCAATTTATTTTTCCACGGGGTTTCCTATCATGTTTCCCCATTCAGTCCATGAACCGTCATAGTTTCGAACTTTGGGATAACCAAGGAGATATTTTAATACAAACCAACTGTGAGAAGACCTTTCTCCAATTCTACAATAACAAATAACATCCTTGTCTGGGGTTACTCCTTTTGGCTCATAATTTTGTTTTAGATCATCTACTGATTTGAAGGTGCCATCTGCATCATTTACTGCAGTTGCCCAGGGGATGTTGTTAGCACCTGGAATGTGGCCACCCCTTTGTGCATGTTCCATTGGATATTCAGGAGGAGCAGTTATTTCTCCAGTAAATTCAGCAGGAGATCTTACGTCAACCATAACTGTTTCTTCCTTGCCTAAAGCTCTACTAACATCAAATAGATAAGCTCTTAATCCTTCATCAGGAGGTTGGGCATCATATTTTGTTTGTTGTATTTGGGGTTCTTCAGTGGTGTATTCTCTATTTTCTAATTCCCATTTTTTTCTTCCACCATTCATGATCTTTAGATTATCATGACCATAGATTTTGAAAACCCAAAAGACAAATGCTGCAAACCAATTATTAAAATCACCATAAAGAATTACTTCTGTGTCAGTCTTTATCCCATTTTTGGACATTAGCTCTTCAAATTTTCTTTTGCTAATAATATCTCTAGTAACTGGATCGTTAATGTCTCTCTTCCACCAAATTAAACTAGCTCCTTTAATGTGGCCTTTTTGATATCCATTTACAGGGTCATAATCAACTTCAACTAATTTTCTATTTTCATTTGGAGGGTTTTGAGACATCCATTCAGTGTCTACTAAAACCTCGGGATGGGCATAACTCATGTTTTATCTCAAATTTGTTTTCATACTTAATTGTTTTTCCAAGAAAAAAATCAGAAAATATCATTTTTATGTAAATAACATTCAGAAGAATCGGTTGAAGTTAAAAAAAGTCGCAATCGTAAGCAAAGTCGGCTCAAAAGAATCTGAAGAAACTGCCAAGGACGTGGCAAAAAAATTTCTTGCAAAAAAATCCAAAGTATACACAATAGCACCCATTCAAGTAGAAGGGGCAGTTAGGATTGATTCTTTAGAGGAGTTAAAAAAAGAAAACTTGGATCTTGTAGTAACTCTAGGGGGTGATGGAACAACTCTAAGAGTTTTTAGATATTTAGAAAATGAGACGCCGATTCTCACCATAAATGTTGGTGGCAATAGAGGGATACTTTCAGAAATTACAATCGAGGAATTAGATGAGGCAATTAATCAAATTTTAAAGGGTAAATTCTTTTTAGATAAAAGAATTCGAGTAGTGGCTTCGTGTGGAGGAAAAGAGTTTCCACCCGCACTAAACGAAATTTACATCAGCAGAACAAATCTTACAAAAACTGCAGAGATTGAAATAAAATTTCAAAATGATACAGTTAAACAAAAAATGGATGGCGTCATAATTGCCACTCCAAGTGGATCAACTGGTCATTCTTTTTCTTTGGGAGGACCAATCCTTCATGAGAGTTTAGACGTTCTTATAATAACCCCTGTTGCACCAGTCTACCGATTAGAATCCATAGTAGTACCAGATGAAAAAATAGAAATAATTTCATCTCACGACTGCAATATAGTTATGGATGCACAGGTTGTAAAATCCGCAGGATATGAAGAACCAATAATTATAAAAAAATACAAAAAACCAGCTGTCTTTATAAGATTAAAGAAAAGAGGGCTGAGACAGATGAGTAAACTTGGATTTTAGAATATTAGATGCTAGTGCATTTTATGCAGGTGTCCCATTTGGATCCTCAAGTGATTGTTATACAACATCACTAGTTTTTGATGAAATAAAACATATCAAGAAAAATCATGAGGCATTGGAAACTTTGTTAGAAACAAATCGATTAAAAATTAGAGAACCTGATAAAACCTCGATTGATCTTGCAATCAAATCATCAAAAAGTACCGGCGATTATCAACAACTTTCAAAACAAGATATTTCAATAATTGCATTGTGTATTGATATGAAAGGGGAAATAATTTCAGATGATTTTGCGATATCGAACGTTGCAAAGAATTTGGGCCTCAAAATATCACCAATAATGACAAATGGAATTAAGGACGTGGGAAAATGGGTTCATTATTGCCCAGGTTGCCGCTCAAATCACAAAAATGGAAAAGAATGCCCTAGTTGCGGAACACCCTTAAAACGAAAATTACTCAAGGGACAAACCCCTACCGTGCCAATCAACGAATGAGCCATCATATAATTTCACATTTTGAAATCCAGATACAAACAATTGAAAGAAAAGACTAGATGCCCTATGACCATGCATGCAATAACAAACAATCTGAGATTTTTTTGAGATTTTATTATTCAAAAAAAGTTGTTCTAAATCACCCCTATCTTTGAATAGTTTTCCCTCATAGGAAATGCCTTCAGTGAATGGAATTAATTTCGAATTTGGTAAATGTCCCATCATAAATTCTTGCAAAGTTCTTGCATCTAAGATTTCAAATTTATTTAGATTCTCTTTGAGATCTTTAGCATCTATTCTAATTTCATTATTGATTTTTGGATTAAAAACCAAAGAAGGCAAAGAAAAAATTTGTCTTGTGAATTCAAATCCTTTTTCCTTTAATTGAGAAACATTTGCATCCAAAAGAAAAGTTTTCTCATGCCCGTAATACATTAGTGTCCAGGCAATACGTGCAGAAGACGGATCCATGGAATCTCCAACAAGTACCACAGTTTTTGTATGATCAATTCCAAGCGAACCAAAAAGTGTTGAGGCTTCTTTTTCATCTAATACTAAATTTGATCCATATTGATCAAATTTTATCACATGTTCTAATGTTACATTTTGAGAGTTTTCTAAATGGCCATAAAGAAACATTGGTTTGGGTCTAGTGTCTAAAATTACTAAATTTTTATCAGATAAATTTTTTTTTAACCAATCAATAGAAACTAGCATGTTATTGATCCCAATTTTTTAATTTATTTAATGATATCATGAATCATGTAATGTTTTTTGGTTGGATTTTTTAAGAAATTTACTTTCCGTTTCAAGCATTTTTTTAATTTTTTTTGAACGAGCTTCCCCGAGTCCTTCTACTTTAGCAAGTTCGGAAGCAGATGCATTTAGAACCCTGAGTGGAGAGCCAAATTTTTCAAGCATTCGTATAGCAAATTTTTCTCCGATTCCAGGCAAACTGCACAATGACGAAAGTTGTTGTTTTTCCAAATCACTAGATTTTCTTATTTTTTTCAAAAAAGGTCCTTTGGGAGATTCTTTCCTAGAACACATAGATACAAGCAATTTGGCCGTATGCATTGCACTTGGAGTAGGAATTATTGGAATCTTAAAATCGATGACAACAGTGGAGAGAGCCCCATAAAATACCAAAGGGTTCTCAGTTATCTCTTCTATTTCATCCACATTTCCTTCCATCAGAACCACAGGGAAGGCAAAATTTTCTTTCAATCTAGTGCACTGATCAAACAGCCTACCATCAAAAATTGAAGATAAAAGATCTCTGATACTTTTTCTTTCTACAATTGTTTCAGGAGCCACGATATAATCCCCAATTGGAAGAGTTTTCATCTCTACTTTCAAACCAACAGATTTGAGCAGATCAGGGATTCCACTTTTTTTTTCTCGTTCATCCACTATTATTCTTAAATTTTCTAATTTCACCAAATCTAATTGCACGAATTTGTTAATATCTTATTTGAAAATTACAAATTTAGTTTTCGGAGTTATTTTCCGGGGAACTTCCTTTAGTCATGGTTGCACCACTTGAAGCACCTCCCTTCATCATTTCTGTAATTTTAGACTCTTGTTCTTTCAGGGTTTCTTTTAGTCTGGTTTCTTGCTTTTCTAATACAGTAGAACGTGTTTTTGTTAGTTCCTGTCTTTCTTCAAGTTCATCAATTAATTCTTTTTTTGATGATTTTATCAAAATAGTACCTGCATGTTTATAGACAATATCTTCATCAGAAGCTTTTTTTAATTCTTCAAGAGATTTTTCTATCTCAATTTTTTCCATTTGAATTTGCTGTTTTTGTTGCATTATAGCCTGAAGGTTTTGCTGAGATTGTTGCAACTTCATTAATTGCTCTTGAAGCCAAGGAGGCATTTGTCCAGCAGACATGTTATAGGTTTGATGGGAGTTTCATTATATCTTTACCGGAAGGATTTATGAAGAATAATACTGGGATATTCTTTTTTCAAGAATATCCAAATAGTCATTTGGGTTTTTAATAAATTCAGTACGGGTGTTTTTTTCGCTGGATACCAAAATCACAATTTGGTCTATTTTTATGCCCGTAAGCTCTCTGAACATTTCTCCATAGGATGTGGCTTGGATAAAGTGATCAGTTAACCATTCTTCCTTTTGGTTGCTTCGTTTTGTTTTGTAATCAATTATAGATAATGTACCATCATATTTTGCAACACAGTCAGAAGTTCCTGCTAATTTCATTTTGTCGCTATACAATCTTAATTCGATACCGTGAATATCATTAATCTTGTCGACAAACGGAAGGAGATTACTAAAATGGGCTTCAGATAGAAGTCTAGGTTTTTCCATAGTTTCTAGACCATTTAGATAATTTTCAATTAATTTGTGAGTTTCAGATCCAATAATTGCGGCTTCTTGAGTGATGTAGTTGGAGGCAACTTCTTGTTCGCGCCATTGTTGGAGGCTTTGTTGTTTCTCTATTGATTGAGTTTTTTGCAACATGGTTGTAATAGATGGATAAATTTTTCCACTTGGAGTTTGATAATAATGCCCATCATCTTTTTCGATAAGTTGGGATTGTGTGAAATTTATCGGAATGTGATTAAATTTACTCATAATTTTTTTCCTTAACATACTTTAGATAATAGTATTATGAAAAACATCTAGTTTTACGATTGAGAAATTTTAATCATCTACTGAATTAATTGTATCATAGCTTGCTTGAATTAATCTCAATGTAGAATTAAGATTAGCTCTTAGATGAGGTAGATGATCAGACTCTATCGTTATAGATATTTTTTTATTAATTTTGAAATTGGTTTTTGTGGGATTTTCAGGATAAAATTTGTCATCGGTGTTTATTGAGTCAAAAATTGCTTTAGTTTTCTTGTTTGCATCAACTATAATTTGTGCACTAAAGTTTGACGTCATATGCTGTTCCAGCAATTTTAAAGTTGCATTTTTTGCAAGACCAAATTCCTACTGCATCTCTTCCAAATTGTTTGGAACCACAATCTGGACAAGTTCTTTTTTCTTTTAGTTGCTGGTGCACTTTAGTATACTGTTTTCGAAGTTTAATACCATACCTAGCGCCTAACCCTTTTAGTGATTTTTTCTTGGCCATTTTATTGACTGCCTTCGCCTGCTTGTTTTAAAGTTTCTCTAATTTGAGCGCCTGCTTTAATTGAAAGTTCACCACATTTGACGATTTCGTCAACGGTAAATCCGTCATCCCCTCCTTTTTGGAGTGCAACAATATTTCCATCTGAATCAGTAGTAATTGTAATTCTAGAATCCATGCTTGCCCACTCATCACCATTAGGGTCAACAACAATATGGCTTCCAATTTTACCCATAGTGATTGAGACTGGGATTGTAGTGGTTGGCAAGTCAGACTCTTCTCCCTCTACAAGAGTAGGAACATCATCTTTGATCTCCCATTTTGGCATTTTTGATTTTAGAACAGCTGCTGTAGCTGCATATGAGCATGCATCAAACAGATTACCATCGTAATCAACTACGACAATATCGGCAAAAACACCTACAACAGATTTGTCTTTTTCAATTACTAATTGAGATACGTCAACCATGTGACTTTCTCTTATTCCTCTATCTACAACCCTAGCCAATTCAATAACATCTGGTCCTGGAGGTCCAGTCTCTACACTAGGATGAGATAAGGGTAAAAGTTCTGCCGTACAAATAAAAATTCCTTTATCACCCATATCTGGAAATGGTCTATCTGGTTGAATTTTTACTCCACAAACTGCTTCGGTGTCACCCAATCTAACCCTTGCAGAACCATTTGCTTTTGGGATTGCATTTATTTCAACGGTTAGTTTTCTTGGTTCATCCAGAGCTCTGCCGTCAATTCTTTTTCCTTGTTCTAATAATTCTAGAATTTGGGATCTTTTTAGTTCGTCAATGACTGAAGTTGTCATTTATTGATCTCCTCCATTTTGAAAATATTTTTCGTTTAGTGCTTTCTTTTGTAAATCATAAACTATCTTACATCCATTTACTCCAACTTCAACACATTTTTTAAATTCCTCTGGAGTCAAAATGCCATCTAATTGCAGAAGAGTTACTTTCTCAAGGTTTGGCATGTAACCGATTGGCATGTCTGCTTGGCCTGCTTGGTCTTCTTCATTATTTACATCAAGGACTATAGTGTCTGCTACTTTTCCAGCAGCGCAAGCTGCTACCATATCCCTCATGGGAATTCCTGCATCAGCCAAAGCCACAGATGCTGCAGATAATGCTGCACAACGGGTTCCCCCGTCAGCTTGAAGAACCTCTATGAAAACATCTACAGCAGTTCTTGGAAATTTTTCCAGCATTACTGCTGGCAATAAGGCTTCTTTAATGACCTTAGAAATCTCAATTTCTCTTCTAGAAGGTGCAGGATTTTTTCTTTCCCCTACAGAGAAAGG
>JAICHE010000026.1 GCA_025922755.1 Nitrososphaeraceae archaeon | reverse complement strand
TGACACCGCCAGTTCAGCGGAACCTAGTTTAGTGATAATTTCAGTCTGAAGTGATATAGTATTTACATCGACTTTTTTCTTTTTTGATTTAATTTCAAAATCACTAGTAGAAAATTTTTTAATTTTAACTGTGTTTTTTATCCATTTAGGGATAGTCTTCTTTTTCAAAGCTGCAACTATGCTTCCATTGGAAGCTACTAATTTTCCTCCAACAAACACTTTGGAGGGTTTTATCTTCTTCAAGTCATCAAAAATAAGAATATCTGCAAGCTTTCCAGGAGCAATTCCCCCAAGATCTTTTCCCATGTTATAATAATCAAAACAATTTCTTGATGCCATAGTAATGGCATCAATAGGTTTCAGTCCAAGTTTAATGGATTCTCTTATACAATGATCAATATGGCCATACTTTGTAATATCCAATGGGTCAAGACCGTCAGAACAAAACATTAGCCTGTCTAGGTAAATTTTATTGGATAATACTTTTGGAATGATATTTTTTAGATCACGTCGTATAGAGCCCTCCCTGATCATAATCCACATTCCCAATCTGAGTCTGTCTAAAACCTGATCATAATTTGTCGGCTCATGACATGATAAAATCCCAGATGAAACGTATGCGTTTAATTTTTTTTCGCTTGCACCTGCTGTATGGCCATTAATGATACAGCCATTATCAATCATTGAAGAGATGGATTTCATCGTTTTAGAATCGCGTAATGTTACCTTTGTCCAAGAAAATACTTCTCCCAATCCCAAGACATTAGGATGTTTAATTGATGCCTTTTCTTGAGCTAGCGACATAGTTTTACTATTGCTAAATTTTCTATCAACAGGAAGCCCTCCTGGTACTACTTGGAAAATTCTTATTGGTAAATTTTCTCCTAGTTTAAGAAATTCTTGAAATCCTTTGTATCCTGCTGCACTGACGATATCAATAGGATCAGAAAACAAAGAAGTGACTCCACAAAGAAGAGACTTTTTGGCAAGCTCAGAGGGCAATACGAATTGATCAATGTGAACATGAGGATCGGCAAATCCTGGACTCACATACTTTTCTTTCACATCGATTACGGCCGTTTTTGGACTAATTGTATGACTGGCATCAGGACCAACATACGCGATTCTATCGCCAATAATTGAAATTTGTATTTTTGGAGTAATTTCTCCAGTGTAAACAGAAACCAGAGAACAGTTTTTGAAAACAAGATCGGCTTTTTTGTCACCCATTGCCACCGAATTCAATGAAGAAATGGATTGTGATAGCCTGCTAGTCACATATTTTTTTGAACTTTGCGCCTATTATAGATTCAATGCTTAAATTACCGTGGAGTCGGTTTTTCTGATATGAACATCCCAAAGACTATGCGAAAGTATTGTCCAAAATGTAAAACGCATACTGAACAAAAAATATCGATTTACAAGGCTGGTAAGAGAAGAGGATCGGCACGGGGAGAAAGAAGACATGCAGAGAGAAAACAAGGATACGGAGGACAAAAGTTCCCAAAACTTGCCAAACCTGCAAAAGTAACAAAGAAAGTAACTCCATTAATGACTTGTACAGTATGCAAAAAGAAATACAATAAACTGGGTGTCAGAATTAAGAAATTTGAGTTGGTAGCAGCATGAAAAAAGATCATATTGAGATTCCAAAACCATCAAGTAAATTCCAAAAAGTGGATTGTAGCGAATGCGGAGAACAGCAGATTGTATACTCTCACGCATCAACAACTATTGCTTGCAACTCTTGTGGAAATAATATAGCAGAACCAACTGGTTCTAAAGCAAAAATCAATGGTAAAATTTCAGGTAGTGCTGAGTAACCCATAATCTTTCTGGGTATTTACATTAAATGCAATTCTTTTGTCATCAAAGATTACAAAGTTTTCTTTAATGTTTTCAAGATTAGAAATTTCATCGGAGTTAATCATGGAGATTCCCGAATAATTACATGTTTGATTCTGAAAGCTAACTTCATAGTTAGTTGAAATACCTAGTTTTGTTAGAAACTGTTTTGTGATGAGAATTGAAGTCCATTTGTGATTTTCATCATACAAAGACACGATTTTTTTTATTATGTTTTTATCCAATAGTGGCAAATCAGCTGAAGTTACAAAAACAGGATCACTTATTGATTTTAGTATGGTGTGCAAATCCTCAACATATCCTTTGCCCACTGATTCAATTATTTCATAATTATTTTCTAAAAGCAATTTTTTTGTATTTGGGGAATTTGGACTGGTAAGAAAAATAATGTTTGAAAAACAATCAGATTCAGATAGGGCCTCAGCCACGTGTAGTATTATTGGTTTTTTGTAATGTAATAACAATTTTTCTTCAGAGGATTTCATCCTACTTCCTTTGCCACCTGACATTACAATAGCAATCATATTGAAACAAATACCAAGACAGAAGCCAACCGGGATAATTCATTTGTGGCACCTAGAATATCACCTGTTATTCCACCAAAACTTCTGGTAGACAATGCAAGTAAAAATAATGTGAATGTTGTTCCCACAGCAAAAACAATCAATCCGGTGGTACCTCCCAAAGCAATCAACGGTATTAGGGCGATAACAGTAGTGACGGCTAGTTTTTTTCTGTTTTTCATTAGTTCAACAAATGGGGAATTTGAGCCCACAGATGCTGACTTTCCAAGACTAGCCATCAAAACCATAGAATATTTTGCAATGATTTCGCTAAGAAGTATTGCCAAGAATAATTGATATCCGCTTGAAAGCGAAAAAGCGACAATCAAGCCAACTAGATACAAAACAATAGCAACAATTCCAGCTGAACCTGTTGCCAGGTCTTTCATGGCAGCCAATTTTTTTTCTTTAGCACCCTTTACCATTAGACCGTCTGCAAAATCTCCCAAACCATCAGTGTGATGAATCCCTGTAATCAATGCAAGAGAGGCAACTACAAGTAAGCTTACAATTAGTGGATCTAAAAAGAATGAAATGCCAAAGCCTATGGAACCAACAACTAAACCAATTGCTATTCCGACAATTGGAAATAGGTACATGTATTTTGCAACAGTTTCGAGGTTTGCATTACTTGTTGGAATTATTGTAAGAAAAGAGAATATGGATCCAATTTCTTTAAGCATGAATCCACCACCCAAAATAAGAAAGTAACATTACTATAGGAATTACAACAATCACACTAAAAATGATCGAAGTGACCTTCATCATAGATATTGCTGATTTAATATGATCTTTGGAAAATTCAACTTCGCCATCACCTAAGGAATAATGATTAATTTTTTCAAATTTAGTTCCCAAAGCTCCTGCAATGGCTGCCATGGGATACCCAGCGTTTGGACTTTGTGTTTTTTTTCCATCACGCATCATTATATGATAGGAATTTTGCCAATTATGGCCTAAAACCATTGCACTTAGAATCATTGTTAGCCCCGTTAGTCTAGATGGAATATAGTTTAACGTTTTATCACAGTTGGCAGCAAACCAACCAACATTTTTGAAAATACTTGTTTTATATCCAATCATAGAATCTGCGGTGTTTATGACGCGATATACAAAAGCTCCAGGCAATCCAAATATCCCGAAATAAAACAGAGGCCCAGTTACACCATCAACTGTATTTTCACTAATACTCTCAATTACGCCTGAAAAAACGTGATTTTTATCAAGATTTTTGGTGTTTCTCTTTACAATCATGGATAGATTATCTCGTGCAGATTCAATATCATTATTTTCAATCGATGATAATACTGCCAAAGCATGTCGCTCCATTCCCTTGATGGCAATAGTTGTTTTTAGAAGAATTCCGCCTACGATAATAGAAATTACAATTGTCAGTACATCAGTTGTAATTAGAGTGATTCCAATATCCAATAAAACAATTAACGTAGCTACAATTCCAGTTGCACTAAGAATAAGAATTACTCCTCCAAATTTTTCTATCACATCTGAGGAGTTTTTACAAAGTGGTGTTAGCTTTGCAATTAAAGATCCAATCCATGCAGTGGGATGATACTTGTTTTTGGGATCTCCAAAAATAAAATCTAGCAACAAAGCTAAGGTAATTACCGATAAAGACTCTATAATCAATTTATCATCCTCTCTATTTGTTTAAAGTTAAGGTTAGCGTAAACAAGTTTACTTAATTTTTCAATTTCCTGATCTATTTTATCTAAATTTTTTTTAGTCCATGCAATGGTCTTAGGAGTTGCATAAAGAGAATCCTCTTCAGGAAGATCAAAATCAAACATTGGTATAGTTCCTAAAACAGGTTTTTTTGTTTTCTCTTTAATTTTTCTAAATCCAGGTTTTAGGATTTTTACGTCTCCTCTGAATTTGTTTATTACAAAACCTTTGATTAATTTTTGATGTTTTTTATCCAACAATGCCAATGTTCCTACAATGCTTGCAAAGGATCCTCCTCTATCAATGTCCGTGACTAGAAGAACAGATGATTTTATTTTTTCAGCCATTTTCATATTTGCTATATCAAATTTATCTAAATTGATTTCTGCAGGGGACCCTGCACCCTCTAAAATAACAAGATCGTGTTTCTTTTGGAGAATTTGGATTGAACTTAATGCTGTTTTTAATCCCTGAGATCGCACAAATTTTTCATAATAATTTTTTGCGTGCATTTTTTTGAATTTTTTTCCGAGTAAAAACACATCACTGTAGTAATCACCAAGGGGTTTTAGCATGATTGGGTTAAGATGAGGAGTAATTTCACATCTTGCTCCCATAGCCTGAATTGCCTGAGCGCGAGATATTTCAAATCCATTCCATTTGTAGCCAAAATTAGACATGTTTTGCGACTTGTACGGAGCAACAGAATATCCTTTGTTGGAGAAAATTCTGCACAAGGCAGTTACTAGAGTGGATTTTCCTGCTCCAGATGAAGTTCCTTGAACCATTAATGATTTCATATTTCTTTCAGAGCTCTCACAAGTTTTTGATTTTCTTTTCTTGTTTTGACTGCGATTCTAATAAAATTATTATTCAAACCTCTAATATTGCTACAATCTCTAATCAAAATATTTTTTTTTAGTAATTTTTTTTGCAATACTGTAGAATTTATTTTTGATTTAATCAGAATAAAATTTGAAGTAGAATCAAGGCATTCAAATTTTTCTAGTTTTGAAATGTTTGTTTTTAGATAATTTAGTTCTTTTAAAACCAATTTTTTAGATTTGAGTAGATAGTTTGCAGTAGATAGAGATTCTGATGCAGCTAATTGGGCTAAACCTGATACATTCCAAGGAATTTTAATTTTGTTCAAAATTGAAATTAACTTTTTAGAGCCAACACCATAACCAATGCGAATTCCTGCCAATCCAAAAGATTTTGTTAATGATCGAAGTATCATCAAGTTTTCATATTTCTTTATCATATTCAAAATTGATTCATTATGTTTTGGCACTAATTCTATAAAACATTCGTCAACAAAAACCAAAGAATTTTTTTTCTTTGCTAATAAAATTATTTTTCTTAAATTATTTTTAGAAATTAAATAGCCAGTAGGATTGTTAGGATTGCAAATAAAAATACAACCATTAGTTGGTATCTTAGAAATAAAATTGTCAATGTCTTTTTCCAAATCCATTGTTTTGAAGTAAGTAACTTTAGCGCCAGATAATTTAGCAGCTGCTTCATATTCACCAAAATTTGGGATCGGAATCAAAACTTTGGTTTTGGAAGAAAGAAAAGCCCTACAGAAATTATGAATGATTTCAGTAGCCCCATTTCCTACAACAATTTGAGATTCAGGTATTTTGGTGTATTTTTGTAATATTTTTCTCAGTTTGACCGATTCAGGATCAGGGTAAACTGACAAGATGCTGGAATTGCTTTTGATAGCTTTTACAGCCTTTGGACTTGGACCTAAAGGATTGATGTTTGAGCTAAAATCAATAATATCAGGACTAGGATTTGAAATAGAGTAAATTCCTCCATGGGGTACTGGTTTATGAAAGGAGAATGTTGGATTGAGTTTCACGCTTGAAAATGTCTTTTCCTAATATAGTATGTTTTGGTCACCTCAGATAACGATTATTAATTGAATCTGTGGGATTTGTATTATGGATAAAAAGAGAGTGGCCATAATTGGGGTTACAGGCTCAGTTGGTCAAGAATTTGTCCAGTCTCTTCACAATCATCCTTGGTTTGAAGTAACACAGATAGCTGCATCCGAACGTTCTGCTGGAAAAAAATACGTAGATGCTATACGAGAACCTAGTGGAATTGTTGCATGGGATGTAGGTGGCGAGATTCCCGAATACATTAAGGATATGCCTGTAAAAAGAATCGATGAATTAGATGTATCACAATTAGATTTAGTATTCTCAGCAGTTGAATCTGAAGCCGCAAGAGCAATTGAAACAAAAATGGCAGCAGATCTTCCAGTAATTTCAACTAGTTCTGCTTATAGATATGAAGAAGATGTTCCCATCCTAATTCCAGGAGTCAATGACGAACAAGCCGAACTACTCGAAACTCAAAAAAAGAATAGAAATTGGAAAGGCTGGGTTGCTCCATTACCAAACTGTACTACAACTGGTCTTGTAATTACCTTAAAACCATTAGTTGAAAAGTATGGGGCAAAAAAAGTCATGATGACTTCTATGCAGGCAATTTCAGGTGGGGGAAAATCAGGAGTTTCTGCAATGGGAATTACAGATAACATTCTCCCTTACATTCCAAAAGAAGAAGGAAAGGTAAGAACTGAAACAAGGAAAATTTTAGGTAAACTAAAAGATGGAAAAATTGAGGATGCAGATATTAAAGTAAGTTGTACTTGTACACGTGTCCCAGTAATTGATGGACATACAGAATCAGTCTTTGTTGAAACTGAAAAAGACATTGATCCAAACAGTGCAAAAGAAACCTACAATGAATACAACCACACCATTTCAGTAGCAGGATTGCCTTCTGCACCTAAAGATTACTATGCATTTCATGAAGATCCCACTAGACCTCAACCTAGAATGGAAAGAGATGTTGGTGGCGGAATGACTACAACAATCGGTAGAGTTGAAAAAGAGGAACTCTTCGATAAAGGTCTCAAGTACATGTTGTTCTCTCATAATAAGAAAATGGGATCAGCAAAAGGTGCAGTGTTGTTAGCAGAAATGCTTTACAAAAAAGGTAAAATCTAGATATTTTTTGTAATTTTTTCAATAATAACTTTATAAGATGTGGAAATCTACATGTGCCTAGGTGTTTTAAACGGCCAAAGTTGATGACCTTGATTTGCAAATTCTATCAGAATTATCAAACGATGCATCAATTTCAATTCCCAGATTATCAAAAAAAATCAATGTAAATTCTTCTGTTGTCTATTCAAGAATAAAGAGACTTGTAAAAAGAAAATTAATTGAACGTTTTACAATTGTTGTAAATGACGCAGAGCTTGGATATACAGTAAAGGCCTTGACAGGAATTAACATGGATACAAAAAAACGCGATCATATCATTAAGGAACTCTTCAAGATCGAAGGAGTAAGAGAAGTTGCAGAGGTTACTGGAAGATTTGATATTTTAGTAACAATGTATGCAAAGTCCTTAGATCAAATGCACAAAATGGTTTCAGAACATATAGGAAGAATCGAAGGAGTTCAGTCATCAGAATCATTTATTGAAATGAAATCAAGGCAAAAGGCAATGCCATATATGCCATCAAAGGATGAGGATTAATGTTGCAAAAGCAAAAGTCTGAATCACGCATCGCAGTTTATTATGAATTAACAAAACCAAAGATATGGTATTTGTTAGTATTTACTGCATTTGGCGCAATTTTGACTGCATCCAATATTTATGGTATTGAAGTTTCTCCTGCAACATGGGCTTTAGCATTATTTTCAGTGGCAGCTGGCTCTGCTGCAGCCAATACCTTGACTAATTATCATGACAGAGATATTGATGCAATAATGGAGAGGACAAAAAATAGACCTTTGCCCTCAAAAAGAATTTTTCCAGCAGTAAAGGCAAGGAATTTTGGATTAGCTTTAGCAGGAATATCACTTGTTCTTGCGTTTGCAATATCATTTACAACAACAGTAGAACAAGGACTTTGGGCAACTGCATTTATTGCATTTGGATTGGCAAATAATGTTCTTGTTTATTCTTATGCGCTAAAAAGGAATTCTAGAACCAATATTATTTTGGGAGGATTATGTGGTGGTGCCCCTCCAATGGTTGGTTGGGTAGCAGTTACAATGTCAGACTTGTGGACAATGGGACTAGCCATGGCAGGATTAGTGTTTATTTGGATTCCAATGCACATTTGGGCGCTAACTTTGCATTTTAAAGAAGATTACAATAAGGTAAATGTTCCAATGCTGACAGCTGTTCAATCTGAAAAGACTTCTTCTAGAGTTATTGCAATTTCTACGTTTGTAATGGTTTTGTTCTCTATAACACCATTTTTCATGTTAACTGAAACTAATGAACCAATGGTAGGACCAGTTTATTTGTGGACAGCAATTGCCTCAGGTATAGTCATGGTAGCATTATCTACATGGGTCATTGCAAAGCCTATGGAAAAAGCAGCTTGGACATTGTTTAAATTTTCAAGTCCTTACTTGGCTGTATTGTTTATTGCATTAATGGTAGATTCTGCTTTATAGAATACTGTTATCAACATCAAGGCTGTTAAGTTCTTTAGTTATAGATACGTGTTTTTCTACAAGGGATTCTAATTCCTTTTGTTTCTCTGAGGAATCCCATTGATCCTTTATCAAAAAAGATAGTTTTTCTATAATATTCCATTGTAAATTATTTTGCTCGTCAATTAATTCCAGAAATCGTTTTCCTTTATCATCTTCAGACATTATTTTTTTACAAATTAACAATCATAAAAAATTTGGCTTTACAGGTAATTGTATTATTTCAAATTTTTATTAATAAAAGATAATACATTATCAATATTGCAGTGTAGCATTTCGGAGTGCAAATTAAAGGCGATTCAAACAGTGAAAATTGGATTTAAGGAAACACGAAATCTTTGTGATTATCACTATAATTTGTTTAAAAATAAAGATGAAAAGCATGCTCCAAATTTCAGTAAAGCCTCAAAATTATAAAAAAATCCAAATTTTAACACCTTAGAATTATTGAAAGATTTAACATCTACTATTTTTAATCTAATTTATGGCAGTCAAGAAGGCAAAGGCACAAACAAAGAAACCTATCAAAAAAACTACATCAAAACCGAAAAAACAAACATCTACATCAACAAAAAAAACTGAATTTGATAAAGCATGGAAAGATTACAATTCTGCTTTAGACATGTGGAAGGAATCTCTTGCTCAATGGCAAAAGGCCACAAATGATACCCTTATGACTTACCATGATGCTTGTCAACGAGCCCTAGAATCAGACGCTGAATTATTGAAAAAAGTCAGTTCAAGTTGGGAACAAACTTGGGAGGAAATCGGCCCCGAATACATCAAACAACAAAATAAAATGATTGAGAATATCTTCAAAGAAACACACATCGATTCAATAAAGAAATTCAATGATCAATGGGAAAAATTTCTCAGTACATCCGGAGATGATTCGATTAAGGCATATCAAGAAGCAATCAAACGATTCAATGAGACTTGGAAATCTGCCCAAGTTTAATTTTCAATTTAATTTTTTAAGATTCAATTAATTTTCTATTCATTGTGATTCTAATTCTGCTATTTGTTTTTCAAGCTGTTCTAGTCTGGCAATCTGTTCTGGTGTAGCTTCTTCAGGTTCTGGTTCTTTTGCTGGTTGTGATTCTA
>JAICHE010000025.1 GCA_025922755.1 Nitrososphaeraceae archaeon | reverse complement strand
TTAGAACTCACCATTACTAAAAGAATAACGATTGTTTGTTGGAAAAATATGAAAAATAATATGGGTTTTTAAAAAAATTTCTTAAATATTATTTTTGTCCTTTTCTCCTGGACTATTTTTTTCTGTTTTTATCAAACGAGCCCCACATTTAGAACATGATGTATTCTTGGCAAATTCTTCATATGAAGCTCCATCTGGAATTTCCATCGAAAAGGAATGTGGTTCTTTTCCAACACAGGTAAAATCTGATATTTTCATGATTAGTAATAATTTATCCACGTATAATAGTTGAATTTAATTTCATTAATTTTTACTTTCCCTCTTATCATGTAGATAGAAACTGTTTCATCATACATAAATTAGATCAAAGGCTCTATGTTGGATTTCTCTTTCAAAAAAAAATTCTTTGGGTGGATGTTTAGATTCCTGTAACCAAAAAGGCCCCAATGCCAATTCCCATTACAATACCAAGTGCCATACAAATCAAGTCAAACCTAATAACTTTCTTAAATGGTGCATTTACCATTATATCCCATATGCTTGTGGGTTTTGTTTCTGTTTTCATGAATCTTAGTTAACGGCCTGTTATATCAACTGGTGTATTCCTAAAATATGATCAGAATAACATGACATATTTGTAATTTTGAACTTTTTGCCCTGTTCAGTTTTAAAGGTGTTCTTTGTCTAATTTAATGGGATGATCTCTAGATTTTTAATAATTCAAATTTACATTTTTGTTTCCAAAAATAACAAATCTGTCAGTTTTGGTTATTAATTCATTAAATTAGGAAATGATAGAATGTTGCATTTAGAAAGTATAAACTGTACACACTATAGACAAGCTAATGGTTCTTTGCATTGCATTCATTGTGGGAAATTACTCGATTAATTTAAAGGCAAATCTCAGCATTGTTTACTCCACAATAGTATTCAGTACCACTAGATTACATTGTATCAAAGAGAAAAAACATTGTAATAATTACAGTTCCAGTGGATAATCATCTCGTATTGATATCTGCAGAGCCCAAAGCAAAGATTGAGCCTATAACAGAAGACATACTGCAAAAGTTAAAGTTTCAAAAATAGACTAATTAGAAAAGAAAATACACGTGAGACGTAAATTCTCATATTTCTTAAAAAATAATTTCAAATCCTCACCATAAAACAAAGATTTAGAATCCCTCATCAAAGCAATACAGTATTGAATACAGTACCTTCCAAGAATGAAATAAAAATTGGGTTTATAGTGCAGATTGTACAAAAGCAGGATCAACGTACAGGTAAAGTGACTGAAGGTACGGTGAAAAGAATTCTCACTTCAAGTAAATTTCACCCTCATGGAATTAAGGTTGAATTGAAAAACGGTAAAGTGGGAAGAGTTCAAAATATACTGAATTGACATAATTTCTTCCCAAAAATCAATCTCAAATCCTCCTGGTTAAAGAGACTGTTTCCTCAATTAACGACATTTTTAAGATTCTCAAAACCCCAGAAATGGTAAAAAACATAGAAAATTTTCGCTTTATACTATAACTTGTCATCAAAATGACCCGTGTGTCGATTTACTCTATCTTGCGTCCTACCAAATTCTTCCGGATATGAATTTCTATGCGATCTTTCTCTCATTTTCTCCTCTTGTTCTTTTCTTGCATGGTGTAACCGGTCTTTTTCGTGAATGAATTCCTTGCCACATTCCTGACATTTCACAATGGTTTTATGATGCTCATGTCTAACATGAACAACTAAATCTTGATGTTTTGAAAATTTCTCTTCACACTGAGTACAATTATTTTTTTTAGTAAATGGGTTTTTCATTAGCATATCATCATGTAAAACAAATAGTTAAGAGAAACGTATGCTTGTGTCAAGAAGACATACAAATATGTCGGCACTCTCTAAATGCTCACTTGTTATTATAATGATAATTGAAACTTTCACCAATAGACAACCTGTCTTGGTCTTAAGTTTCAACCATATTCATTTACCCTGATCTTCAGAAAAAACAACATTCACATAATTGATTACATGTGATAAGGTCTATTTTTTATTTTAGAAATTGTGTACAATATCAACTCAAAAATCAATATCACATGTTTCGGGATTTAGTCTTGCACCTACAAAAACAATTATGGGTCCAATAATGATATTTGTTGCAAAAAGATAAGGTGCAAAAACTCCAACCATCTTCCATATTGGTGAAAGACCTGAAATGAGTAGGATATTTCCCTAGATTCCAAATTGTAACATGCTTAAGTAATATGTTGTACAAATAATATCATGGAAATCTACCAAACAATGTCTTGGAAAGAATTGCAAAATAAGTATTATAAAAATATGGAAAAATTTGATGATTCTATAAATTCATTAGAAAAATCCTCAAACGAAATTAAAAAAATAATTTCTCAAGTAATAGAAAAATCAAAAGAGGATTCTACAGAAACGAGAAAAGAGTTTGTAAATTTGTGGCTTAAACGTATTGATTTTAAAAATAATTCTTCGTTTTTAGAAATAAAAGATGAATATGAGACATTTCGTAAAGGTCGTATTCCCTCTGCATCTGACTTTAAAAATTTCGAGGCGTCATTAAATCAAAAATTATGCGAAAAATCAATTAGTTTGTTAGATGCATATGCTGATTCTCTTAGAGGATTTTTTGATACTTGGAAAGAGATGTGGAAAAACAAAAGATAGTGATATAATGATAAAAAGTAAATTTTAGTTCGTAAACCAACTTGCTAGATTTTCTTAGGATCATCCATTACTCTAATTCAAAGATCCTTAAAGACGAGAATCTATCAAGACTTTATAATATTCTGTCCGAAATCCGAATCCAATTTGGTTCTATGGTGAAGAAATAACCAATTAAGAAAACAAAATTTTCAGTTAATCGATGTTACCTGAAATCTTTGATAATATTCGATAGGGTTAAGAACGTTTGATTTACAATTTTTTAATTTAAAACGATTTCCGTAGTTCTTCGATTAAAAAATACTGCAAAATTTGATTCTTGTTTTTAGATTTTAATCCGTTGATTCAAAAACGAGTTTAATCTTCAAATTATTTCTTCTCCTTCCTTGCCTGTAGCAATATCGATTGCACGAATTATTGGCTCTACCATGATCTTACCTCGTCTGGATTTTTTTTTCATTATTTCAACGACCTGTTCTTCTTTTTTTTCTGAGACAATTACCTTTACGATGTACTTTTGGCTAAACTGTGGCGTAAATACAGCTCTTCCCTTTCCTGCATGAACTTCTGGTGGGGGTGTTTTCCCACGCCCTCTTTCTTTACTTACTGATACTCCTCCGACCTCAATTTTTTTGAGATCCTCACTGATTGCCATTACATCATTAAAACTGAGTGTGGCAGTAATGCGAATCATAATTTTTAATAGTATATTCTATTGTTAAATTTTTCACCATTCAAACAAATATTTTGGTTTACTTTTCAGGAAATCTAATCCCACAAATCTAAATTTTGTTTAAGGTTTCTAACAAGTTTTTGATTTTGAGTCATTTTAGGATCGCAAACAAAACCCGCTGAAATTATTTTATGATGAGGATATCCCTGAAACAACAATGAAAGATCCCAACATGGAAAGAAATAATGATAATGTAAAACAACTGAATCCCCGAATTTGTTTGACATGGTAATCACTCTTGAAGGATAATCTTGAATTTCCATATGACATGTATTACAAATGGGATTTTTATCTAAATCCTGAAATTCTAGGATTTGCTTTTCCACTATAAAAAATGAGGTTAAAAATTATAAAACAATTAGTAAACAAAATGGTTTGGAATAAACCAAATGGTTTACTAAATCTGCCATGTAGAATGTTCTATGACGTTACTGTAAAAAAAATTTCTACTTTCCTATGGAGTTCCCGCTTGATTTGTAAGAATTTTTCCAGATGTCATCAAACAGGTCAGAACACCAATCAATGAACCTTTTTTCTTTGCTAAATAACATTGCATTTACATCCGGAATTCCATTCAGATCTGGGAACATGACGATTGCTGATTGATTAGATACATGTAGCAGAAAATTTGTATCTTTTACAATTTTTGTCTCAATCGTTTTCTTTAAGTTGAAACCTGTTTGGGTGTTCTTATTTGACAATTTATCCCAGTGGTGCGAAATTTGATTTTGTGTTAAAATACACTGTATGTTCCTGGAATTTGTGAGTAATTTTGAAAACTTGTCTTGATTTATTTCTAAGTATATTTGCAAATCCATGAATTTTGCATATTCTGTATGTTCTTCAAAGATTTCGTTTAGTTTTTTTATAACATTTGGTAACCCAGAGATTTTTTCGTGTTCTTGAAGATCCCCAATTCGTTGCATAAGATTGGTAGGAAGAAAGAACAAAGAATGTGTTTGGAAAAATTCATTGTTTTCAAACAAAAATCGGATTGAAGTTATTTGTTCTGTTAAGGCAAAACCTGTTTGTGTTAATGAAATCATTCCATTTGGTTTTTTTGAAATAAGATTGTTTTTATATAATTTAGAAATATGTTTTTGAAATGCTTGTAATGATATATCCAATTTTTTTGAAATCTGCGAACCCTTCATTTCTTTTTCTCTTAAATAAAAAAGAATAGAACGTCTTGTTGCGTTTGCGATTGCCGAAAAAATATCTTTTTGATTTGCGTTTAACTGGTCACTAACTTCTCTAATTTTTTGGGTTGCAGGAATGGCTCTTTCCCACAAATTATTAAATAAATTTTGTTGTTGACGAATAGCTTCTGGAACATCACTGTAAACTACTTGAGTCAAGGGTTTTGCGGCGCGAAGAATTGTTGTGGTCATGTAAGCATTTTCACTTACAGCTAGGCCATCAGTAACATTATCCATATGCCTAAGTTCATCTACATAATTCATTAATTCCTTACAATAATGGATGTTTTCTTTTGTAATTTCAGTAATGACTCTAATTTTTCCTCCCCTTCTTCTAATGTCTGAATATCCATTTTTGTAATCTTCAACTTCTATTACTATGGATGGAGCTGAACTTGCATAGCAAAGGTCCATTTTGTTTTTCACATCTTGCATAAACTTTACCCCCTTTGCTACTGATTCTTTTGCCCCATTGATTACCTGAATTGTTCCCTGATTTTGCGAATTTTCTTTTTTAATCAAATTTTTGCTCAATTCAATTTCTCAAAACTATTGAAACAACCAAAGTATGTAAATTTTCTATATTTTGAAATTAATACCTCCACCAAAAAGGTAAAAACATCCAAAGATTTTCTAAACTACTTCGAATTTTTTTTCTCTCAGTTGTCATTTATAGAAGCGTAAATGACTTAAATGGGGAGCCATAACAATTCAGGATATGGCTAGTAGAAGAATAACAATAATGATTAACGAAGATCTTGTAAAGAAGCTACGTGAAATACAAGCAAAACAAATTCGAGAAACCCAAGAAACAGTAAGTTTTTCTAAAGTGTTAAATGAGTTCCTTGAAATAGGATTAAAGAAAAAATAATTTCAAGTTCAAATTCTACACGATCCCCCAAATTGGGAATAAAAGTGGTTTCAAAATCCAATAAGAGTAGATATTATGAGAAACCTTTAGAAACAAAACATGAAAATGAATTTCATGTCTTCTGAAAAAGAAATATTACAAAAAAACTTCTCTTCTCCTGACGAAAAGATAGAGATGGAGAAAGGAACTATTGACCTTGTAAACATTGGTAATCTAAAGGTTGGTAGATTTACTTTAGAACCTGGATGGACTTGGGAAAAATGTGAAAAACCAATATCGAAAACTGAATCATGCCAAATGACTCATCAAGCCTACCTGATTTCAGGAAAAATTGCAGTTAAAATGGTCTCCAGTGGAAAGGAAATAGAGTTTGCACCTGGAGATATTGCATATATTCCACCAGGTCATGATGCTTGGGTAATTGGCAATGAACCAGTAGTTGGATTGGATATCTCCACAAATTAAACCCCGCTCATTCTGGACTTTTTTGCGATAAACGTTCGAATTTATCTGAAATTAATGCAAAAATAGATTGATCTTATTTTTAAGATAAAATTAGAGATAAAAAGAATCAAACTTCACAGCCTGCAGCAACAAAAAATTCTTTATGCTGATTCTACATATTATAAAATACAAACATGGAAATCATGGGTAGAGGGTTTAGGCAGATTATACAAGAATCACCACTTTATTTTCAACTAGGACTAAAATTTGCTGGATACAAGCTATTTAACAAAAAAAGTCCGTTTTATGGTTCGGCAGATATTACAAACGTGTGCAATTTACACTGTAAACATTGCTACTGGTGGCTCAACAGAAAAGAAAATGAGGACCTTACCTTAGAGGAATGGAAAAAAGTCATTGATGAAAAATTCAAAAAGAATCACGTTTTTATGGTTACCTTAGTTGGTGGTGAGCCTTTGATGAGACCTGAAGTAGTTGAATTATTTGTAAAGGAATTTCCAAAAAGAGCATGTCTTGTTACCAACGGCACATATCCTTTACCGTATTTTGAAAACATTTACTTTTACTGGATTTCAATCGATGGAGACCAAGAAACTCACGACAAAATTAGGGGCGATGGTACATGGATGAAAACACGAAAAAATGTTGTAGATTATGTAGAAAATAATGGATCCAAGGCGTGGAAAGATATCTGGATTACCATGACCATTAACTCGATGAATTACAAGACAATAAGAAAAGTAGTTGAAGATTGGAAAGACTATTCTAATAAAATTGGATTTCAATTTCACACGCCATTTATGAAAAATGATCCATTGTGGATTCCATTTGGTGAAAAACGAAACAAAGTGGTAGATGAAATTCTAGAAATGAAATCCGATGAGTACAAAGAATATATCATTAATCCTAAAGATCAACTGCAAATTATGAAGCGAAATTGGGGTGGAAAAGGAACCACTCCAATTGATTGTCCCACTTGGGCAATCATTTCAGTTGATCATTTAGGAAGAGAAAAGCTTCCCTGTTGCATTGGAAGTGCTGAAAAAGACTCTATGAAACCAATATGCGAAGAATGTGGATTGGGTTGTTATTCGGTGCTTATTGGATATGGAATCAAGGGAAGTCCTTGATAAAAATTTCAAATCAAATAAAAAAAGTCTAAACGACTTTTGTTTTATGTCTGTTAACTAAATCTCTAGGCTCTGTGTAATTGAAATTTCCTTTTACAATTACCGCAAAATCTTTCCTTAGTTTTCCTGCTTTCTGTGCCTAAAGGTGAACCGCATCTATCGCATTTTTCTTTAATCATTTTTTATTTCTCCATTTCAAATTATCTTGCTTAATTTTCTCTTATGTCTAACAATTTCTTATCCTGATCTAATCTTAGACCCTTGTATCGGTTTCTAATGGTTACCTCTGTAACATTTGCAGCTTCGGCAATATCTCTCTGGGTCATATTCTCATCATTCTTAACTGATGACAAATACAATGCAGCAGCTGCTAAACCCATTGGATCCTTTCCAGATGATTCTTCATGTTCTTGTGCAATTTTTAGTACTTTTGTTGCATAACGTTTTGTTTTTTCTGTAATTCCAAGCTTACTTGCAATTCTTGCAATACATTGAATTGGGTCAACTACTGGCATTTTTAGACCTAATTCTTGATGTAGTAGTCTATAGCATTTTGAAATATCTTTTTTCTTAAGGTTGCCTGCATCTGCAACATCTTTTAGCGTTCTGGGGGTTTCAGTTTCTCTACATGCTGCATAAAGGGATGCTGCAATCAAAGCTGAAATTGAACGACCTTTGACTAATCCTTTCTCTAGTGCTTTTCTGTAAATGTAAGCTGATTTTTCAATTATAACATCAGAAAGTGACAGTTTGTCTTTTAATTTAATTAATTCACTTAATGCTTGTCTAAGGTTTCTATCTGAAGAAGCACTGACTTTACTTCTGCTATCCCATGTTCTTAGTCTTTCAATGGTGCTTTTCATAGTAGATGTAAGGGGTTTTCCAGAAGCGTCACGGTTTATTGGATTGATAGTGGTTGAAAGTCCTCTATCATGCATTGCAAGTGATGTTGGTGCACCTGTTCTAGTAGGATCGGTACCTCCATCTTTTGAAAACGATCTCCATTCAGGTCCAGAATCTTGTAATACCTCGGAGAGAACATTGCCGCATTTCCCACAAAATCTTTCCCCAGTAACACTATCTGTCACCATTCCACTTCCACAACGTCTGCAGACATTATTGGTATTGATAATTTGTAAAACCAAAGATAAGATCAACATTGGTTAATTTGCTTCTTATAAGAACCGGCGTATTTCCCGATTTTTGTAAAAACTATCGGATGTAGACAAGTTTATCGGCAGAAAGTAAAAAGAGAATCTCCCATCGACGCCTATAACAAATGTGATGGCTCGAGAAAATTGCAATTTCTTCACCTTAAGTATGATGAACTGCTTATTACAACATGATAACAAAAGAAGAAAAAATGGAAATTTTTGTAGATACTATCTCGAGTCTTAGAAAAAAAATCACTCCATCTCAGAAAGATCAATTAAAGGAACATGACCTAATAATTGAGAAAAAATCTGAAAAGTTTAGAAGACTACCATTAGACTAGGTAATTTTCCCCATAATCGAATTGGTAAGAATCTCTATAACATTCCGAAAATGAGCACAATATACAGATGATTTGTATTAGAATTAATCGAGAGCTAAATTTTAGTCCTTATCGATAATAACTCTCTCTTATGCATGCTTAACACTGTACAATTCAAAAATACAAGCCTTTAACCACTATGAATTCATTACAAGATATGTTAAAGACTTCCAAAGATTCACATCAAAAAAATATTGATTGTCAAAAAAACCCTGAATTTTGGGAAAATATTTCACTGACTAGCTCAAAAATTCTTGAAATTCTAAAGACTTCAAGCCAAGATCCAAAAAATTTCGGTTTAGAAAATCCATCAAAAATTAAAACTAATGCTACAACGTTTACGTCTTTATTTTTATACCAAATTTTAGAAAATCCATTGTTAAAAGATCAAGAATTGGCTGAATTTTCTGAAAAAAGAAAGCATTTTTTTTCTGAACATATTCTTCATTATATCTTAACAATCCATTCGGATGACCACATACTGGAAATGAATTCAATGGAAAAAATTTTAGGAGTTATTTATAGCAATCCTGTAATACCGGTTTCAAACATTGTAAAAAAAGCCCATCTGAGAGTAAACTTTGTAGATAAACCAATTGATGTTTGGAATAGTCTTTTTCCATCATCACCTTATCGTTATTCTATCTTGTTGGCTGTTCATGGTTCAGGTGTTATGTATTCTAATTCTGAGGGAAGTGAAGAGATGGGTCTGTATAGTTATGCCTCTGGCAAAATATGATAAGTCATCTAAAAAAAGATCCTAATTTCAAAAAATAATTTCAAATCCAAGATTGCAAGGGGATTAAACAATCATGAAGATGGTTTAGAATGAAAGTATTATTTTTTAAAAGTTAGTTTAGTACCAGATATTTCAAATACTATCATTAGCATAATTTTTCGATGTCAAGTGCCACTAACCTAATGGAAAAAATCCTCTTTAGATTTGCAAAGCAATGGATTGCAGGCAATACAATTGATGATGCATTAAAATCTGCACAGGATGCGTACAAAAATGGCAGACATGCCATAATTAACAAACTTGGAGAATATAATAAAGAGATTCAACCCATTAATGAAACAATTCAAGAATACAATGAAGTTATTGGTTCATTTAGAAAATGGAAGGTTAGAGGAGCCATCTCGGTAAAACCTACTCAAATTGGACTTTCAATTTCTTACAACACTTGTTTAAG
>JAICHE010000024.1 GCA_025922755.1 Nitrososphaeraceae archaeon | reverse complement strand
TTTTGTAGAAAATTCCTATTAAAGCTGATTAAATGTAATATGGATTTTTAACACAGAACACGCTTGAGACACTTGATTTTTTGTTCAAAAAGTGTCTAATGAAATTATGAAACTTTCTCTAATTAAAAATAAAACAAAAATCCCATAAATTTAGGAATTATCTTTATTGCATTGATTACATGTAGGGATTCCGTCCACTATTGTAATCTCTACATTTGATGAATGACAAACCTGACACAAGCCCTTCATATCGAAAAAATTTTTCTAGACCTTTAAATTTTTTATGAGGATCGACTGGAAAAAACACTTAGCAATTTATAATTGAGATTGGCGCTTAAGGTGTTGTATTCTATAGAAACAAAGTCTCTATCCAAAACCTTTGGTGATGTAAAGGCAGTTGATGATATTTCATTTTATGTTGAAACCGGCGAGATCTTTGGATTTTTGGGACCAAACGGGGCTGGAAAAAGTACAACAATGATGATTTTGACTACTCTTCTAAAGCCAACATCTGGGCAAGCATTGGTCTCTGGGTTTGATGTGACAAATAATCCTAAACAGGTTCGAGAAAAAATTGGCTATGTTCAACAAGAAACTACTGTTGATGAGTATCTTACTGGAAGGGAAAACCTACTACTGCAGGCAAGACTAAACCACATTCCTAAAGATCAGATAGATTCCAGAATTGATGAAGTTTTAGAATTAATTGAATTATCTGACAAACAAAACGAGCCTGTTGTTACCTATTCTGGTGGTATGAGAAAGAGACTAGATATTGCAGGGGGTCTATTGCACAGACCAAAGGTCTTATTTTTAGATGAGCCAACAGTTGGCCTTGATATTCAAACAAGGCGGAAGATCTGGGAGTATATCAAAAAAATACATGATGAATTTGAAATGACAATATTTCTTACCACTCACTATATGGAAGAGGCAGACCAACTCTGTGATAGGATTGGAATTATCGATGGTGGCAAAATTCAGGTTATTGATTCTCCCCAGAATATGAAAAGTGCAATGGGAAATGAAGTGATCTCACTATCTATTGAGAGAAGTGAATCAGAAAATCTGTTTTTGTCAGAATTAAAAAAAATTGAATTAATCCACAAAATCAATCATGATCAAAATAAGATTACCCTTTTTGCATCAAAAGGAACAGAAGTAATTCCAAAAATTTTTCAGATATCTGCTGATTTGGGAATCAAAATAATTTCTATATCTTTGACTCAGCCAACACTTGACGATGTTTTCATTTCATACACCGGTCATGAAATAAGAGAAGAAGAAGGTGGGTTTAATCGAAGAAAAGAACATGCAAAGATGAAGAGGTTGCGTGCATGAACTCTTTGATGTATGATACTTATACAATTTTTTGGCGTGAGCTAAAACGATATAAAAAATCTCGAAGCGGTGTTTTAATTAGATTAATTCAACCTGCCATTTGGATTATTGTTATTGGAAATACTTTTTCTGGAACACAACCGTTAATTCAATCAGTTGGATTTGAAGGTCAATACATAGAGTTTATGGCACCTGGCGTCATTATCCTGACAGCAATATTTACCAGTATTTTTGGTGGTGTGAATACACTTTGGGATAGAAGATATGGATTTATGAACAAAGCCTTGACATCTCCTATTTCGAGGTCTGCAATTGCATTGGGAAAAATGTCTGCAATATCTTTGATTGCAGCTTTACAAGCTAGTCTGATTTTAGGGATTGCCCTGGCAATAGGCGTGTCATTTCCAAATCCGATAATGATTGCACCAATTATGGCAATTGTGATTTTATTTTCTTTAGGATTTTCGGGAATTTCTGTAATCATTGCTGCAACTGCAAAATCTCAAGAGACCTTTTGGGGCGTGATTAATTTTCTAGGAATGCCACTGTTTATGCTCAGTCCTGCCTTGTTTCCACTTGAATTATTGCCTGATTGGTTGGCAACTATTGCAAAACTAAATCCTGTAACCTATACTGTACTTTTGGTTCGAGAGATGATGACTGGCGTTTCTGAAGGTGGAGTGTCTGCCGTACTCAGTATAGGTATTATCTGTGTTTTTGTCTTGGTTATGGTTGGTCTTGCAAGTTATGTTTTTACCAGAGAAGTAAACAAGCCTTTTTGATAACGAAATTATCTAAATTCGTTATTTTGTAGTCCAATATTGCAAAATTATTAATTCAAATTTTGTATTTAATTTTCTATATAGAACAATGGGGCTAATCTAAGGGCCTGTTCTATATATAGAAAATAATCATCAAGCTTATAGTATCTAAATTTGGTTTAAAGCACAATGACAAACAAAAACGAAATTGAATTCATTAAGCTTAGCATGGTTGCAGTTTTAACGGTATTTTCAATGACAGGAATTAGTATCGCATACGCTGAAATTGGTGAATACAAAATGGCTGAAAATGTTCAAGCTAACTTTACATTTCACTTCAGAGATGGAATAGAAACTAATCAATTTCCGGTTTATAAAATGACTTCAGATTTTGTTGCAAATGATGGAACGACATTTGAAGTAGAAGGAATTATTGGAAATTCTCCTTATCTACATAAAGCGTTGGACGAGGCATTCAAACACAGAACGATGACTTCAACAGGATCTAGTTTCGAATATGATTATAGATTCTTTGATGTTGATGTTGACTTGACACGCGATGGACAAACAATAAGGATTCTCCACTACTATAATTGTGAAATTTTAGATTATGAAGCAATAACTCTAAAATCGAATGACTATGAAAGTTATCATTCGTCTAAATCAGGATTTGCAGTAGTAGATAAAATTGAATTCCGATGTGGTGGTTTAACAGGAGAATCCTCAAATGATGAATCATTTCATAGTCTAGACTATGGTTCAATGTATGACTTTTCGGAAAATGTTCGCACTTTCATTACCTTCGAATTTGATGGAGGGATAGAAAAAATTGAATTTCCTGCATTTGAATTAAATTCTGGATTTGAGGAATCTGATGATTCTGTAATTCCTGGCTTTAGTGTGCAAGGTGTGGTAGATTACTATCCATTACTGTATAATGCAATAGACAACTCACGAAAAGTTTCTGGTGGATCATACGGGTTTAATACTGATTTTGAGGCCTTAGTTGAATTCTCAAATGGCGAAAAAACCTTAAGATCTCTTGACTTTAGAGATTGTCGTGTTTCTGGAGCAATAATTAACACCGAATCTGACAAAGAAGAAGGATATACTGGAAAGAGTGGATTTGCCTTAGTAAATGAAATTGATTTTAATTGTGCTGGATTAAAACCACTCAATAATTCTTATGAACAACTTCTTAGCTCCAACCCAAGATCTAGCACTACCATTGTAAATGAACAATCGAATAGCGATTTACTGATGGCTGAAAATACTAGGATACTGACCACTTTCACCTTTAATGGGGGTATAGAGAAACTAGAGTTTCCAATTTTCCAACAGGGACATGTCCTCTCGAAATCAAACCCTACTTTTGAATTAGAAGGAATTGTAGGAGATTATCCTTTACTGTACAAACGAGTAGATGAGAACCTAAAAATTCAAAGTGTTTCTGGTGCAAATTCAATGACTGATCTTTTTGATGTTGATGTAAATATTGTCAACGGAGAAACCATTAGGGGATTTAATTATTCCAAGTGTCGTGTAATCGATTATGATGTTGGTTCTGCAATGAATAGTGAAGAAAATTACATCAAAGCACAATTTTCCTTGGAAAACACCTTTGAATTTGAGTGTCAGGGATATCATCCAAACAATCCTTTGTATGACATGATGTTCAAGTCAAACTTTGAATCATCTGCAATCAGTTCAAAGGACCTAAGAAACACTGATGACTGGGGACCTGGATTCTACGTGCAGTAGATTCATTTTTTCTTTTTTATTTCAAATTTGATTTTATCGACTGAGTTCTTTTCTTTAAATTTTTCAACCCATATTTACAATATCTGCGATCAATCTTGTTTTTGGGATCTGAAACAAGTTTCTGTTCAAAAATTTAATTAATTTTTATTTTTTAATTTATTATTTTATTTACTGTTAAAAGATCGCATGAAAATCCCATTTCTAATCAACTATTTCTGAATTTTTCTGTAACTAAAAATCTAATGTTGCTATATAGATACATAGTTTGTATGGACATCAACATTAATTGTCATTTTAATTTGTAACAGTCATGGGACAATGGCTCTCTTGGGTAAAATCCAATGAAAAACAACTCTTAAAAATTCTTGATGATCTAGCGATAAAAGCCGTAGAAACATCTGAAGCATTACTGGTATTACTTGATGACTTGGGAAATACCGAAAAAATGGAAAAGGTTCGAAAGCTTGAAACTGAAGGTGATGTTCTTACACGAGATATCTTTTTTGAGCTAAACAAGACCTTCATCACTCCTCTAGATAGAGAAGATATGCAAAGAATAGCCTCCAAAGTTGATGATGTAATTGACTTTATGGATGGTATTGCTGCTCGTTTGTATAGTTATCAAATCAAAAGTCCTCCTCCCTTCTCAAGAATGATGATAGAAGAACTAGTCAAAGCAACAAAAGAAGTCCAATACATGGTTTCAAAACTTCAAAAAATCAAAAATCCTCAGGATATGATTAATCATTGTAGAAACACAAGTGACATTGAACATAAAGTAGATGATCTGTATAGGGAAGCAATAAAGGATCTTTTTGAAAGCCAGGATGCTATTCATATCATTAAACTAAAAGACATCTACGAATCAATTGAAACTGCATCCGATAGATGTGTAGATGTTGCAGATGTCATTGAAGACATTGTACTGAAATATACTTAGGTAATTACAATGTTAGAAATAGCGATTGGAGCAATAATAGTTGCATTAATCTTTGATTTTGTTAACGGGTTTAATGATTCGGCAAACTCTGTGGCAACCGTAATTGGAACTCGTGTGTTAAAACCTCTACATGCTGTTTCATTGTCTGCAATTGCTAATTTTGTTGGTCCCTTTATTTTTGGTGTTGCAGTGGCAACAACTATTGCAAAAGGAATTGTCAGCCCAGACGATATTACAATCTATATGATTATTGGTGGTTTGGCAGGAGCAATAACATGGAGTACAATTTGTACTTATTTTGGACTGCCAATTTCTAACAGTCATTCATTAGTTGGGGGAATTATGGGTGCAGGAATTGCAGGATTAGGTTTTGAAAAACTAGTTTATGGTGGACTCACCAAAGTTTTTGCTGGAATTGTTATAGCTCCTATAGGTGGAATTATTTTTGGAATGTTACTTACAGGATTAATAATCACAGTTTTTGCAAGTAGACGACCTGCAATTGTTAACAAATCATTTGGACGATTACAAATTATTTCATCAGCTTGGTTTGCATTAACCCATGGAGCAAATGATGGACAAAAGACTATGGGAATTATAGTTCTAATTTTATTCTCTGCAGGATTGATTCCTGAAATTGAAATGCCAATATGGGTAATTTTTGCTGCAGCCACTGCAATGGGTCTTGGAACCTTCTTTGGAGGGTATAAAGTCATCAAAACACTTGGTGTCAAAGTAGCTAGATTGCGCCCATATCAAGGGTTTTGTGCTGAAACAGGCGGTGGTTTAATGTTGGCCATATTTGCATATCTGGGAATTCCCGCAAGTACTACACATGCAATCACAGGCTCAATTATGGGATCTGGTGCTGCAAGACGAAAAAGAGCAGTAAGGTGGAATGTAGGAAAACAAATCATCTATGCATGGATAATCACCATTCCTGGTGCTGCTGCCTTTGGAATTGGATTTACATTTTTGATTGGGTTGTTTGTTTGAGATATCTCAAACATCTTGATTTTTATTCAACACATTTTTGTTTGAATCATTAAATGGATATTCTAGAACTAATTCAATCTAATCTTTTAACGCCAATCGTTTTGTTTTTCCTTTTTGGAATAATTGCTGCGCGAATAAAATCTGATTTAAAAATTCCTGATGCAATTTCTGAATTTTTGCCAATATACCTACTTGCAGCAATTGGACTGCACGGGGGAATTGAAATGAGAAACACTGGATTTGAAGCCATGTTTGTTCCAATGATGGTGGCAATTGGAATGTCCTTGTTGTTTACTCTGAATCACTATCAAATCTTAAGACGTCTTGGAAAATTCAATCTCTTTGATTCCTATGCACTTGCATCAACCTATGGTGCAGTAGGTGCAGTAACGTTTTCAGTTGGATTGTCATTTCTCAAAAATCAAGGAGTGACATCTGAAGGATACCTTGCCGCAATTCTTGCAGTATTAGAACCAGTTGCATTCATTTTAGCAATTTTCCTTACAAACATGGCAGTATCTAAACAGATTAAAAACAAAAAGAAATCGTTAGGAGAAATTGATTCATCAGAATCAGAACTTGAAATGGGAGTAACTGAAACAAAATCCAATCTTAAACAAGTTTTGCATGAATCAATAACAGGAAAAGCAATTGTAATTCTTCTTGGAAGTATTATTATTGGTTACATCATCGGGGAAGAAGGATTCAGTTCTATTAGTATTGTATTTGACGAATTGTTTACTGGGGCAATTGTAATTTTTCTAATTGAAATGGGAATAATTGCAGGACAAAGATTAGATGACATCAAAAAAGTAGGCGTGTTTTTAATCTCATTTTCTATAATCATGCCTACATTTAATGGAGTAATTGGAGTTCTAGTTGCCACTGTCTTGGGCCTAAGTCTAGGGGGTGCAGTTATGTTTGGATTGCTTCTTGCTAGTGCATCATTTATTGCAGCACCTGCAGTTTTACGTCATGCAATTCCACAAGCAAAACCAAGTCTTTACATCACTTCTGCACTAGGAATAACATTTCCTTACAACATCATTGTCTTGCTCCCAATAATGTTTATGGTATCATCTGTTGTACACAATGAAGGATCGATAGACTTATTCCATTATCTTTCTGAGGGATTGATATGAAACTCTACAATGTAAAACTTCTAACTGTGACATGTGAGATTCTTGCACAAAAAAATGTAATTGACATTTTGACCAAACATGACATTACAGGTTATACTGCGTATGAGGTTGAAGGAAATGGGGCTAGGGGTCTACGCGGACAAGGATTAAAGAATGAAAAAAATGTCAAAGTTGAAGTTATCATGCAAGAAGAGAAATTACAAGATGTGATTGAGGAGATTGCAAGAACCTTGTTTACAAATTTTGCAATAGTCTTGTATGTAAGCGATGTAGGAGTTCTCCGCACAGAAAAATTTGTTTAACAACAAGTATTGTCATTGCATAAAATTGGAATTTTCTTACTGGCTTTTGTAATGTTAGAAATTAATTCAGACAATTGAGCGTTTGAAATGCTATACATTGCCCTTTTTCCCTCGTCTCTTGATTTTACAATTCCGCAATTTTTCAAAGTTTTAAGATGATGAGATATTAGTGGCTGATCTTTTTTTATCGTCTCTACAAAATCACTTACACACAATTCTTTGTTTTTCTGGAGCATCTCTAGAATCTCAAACCGTGTATCGTCACAGATACATTTGAGAAGGTTGACTCCATTCATATCAATTTAAATTTATATAAACTAATATTTATGTGATTTTATGGTTGAGGAAAAAAAAATTCTCTTTGTGTGCGTAGAAAATGCAGGCAGGAGTCAAATGGCAGAAGGGTTTCTTCGAGAATATGCTCCAAAATTTGAAGTACATAGTGCTGGAACTAAACCAAAATCTCAACTAAATCCTACAGTCATAGAAGTGATGAAAGAGATTGGTATAGACATTACAACGCAGAAACCAAAAGAACTGACAGATGAAATGATTTCTTCATCAATTACAGTCAACATGGGGTGTGTGGACCGTGAATCCTGTCCTTCTTTGTTTGTCAAAGATGTAGTCAATTGGAATATTCCAGATCCTAAAGATAAAGACATTGAACAGGTAAGAAAAATACGTGATCAAATAAAAAATGAAATTTTGAATCTTGTTAAAAAATTAGAACCAGAACAATGACCTACTCTAATCTTCAAATCTTTATTGTGGAGCTAATTGGAACATTCATTCTTGTAATTTTCGCAACCGGATCAATTGTGTATGATGTTCAAATTGGCGGTCCTTATGGAATTTGGTTTGCTGCAGTTGCCCCCTTTATTGCCTTAATTATAGGCGTTTACTCTTTTGGAAAAATTTCTTTAGCGCATTTTAATCCAGCTGTAACGATTGGTTATTTCATTACAGGACATGTTTCAAAAATTCAGATTGTCTGGTATTTTGCAGCTGAAATCATTGGTGCGGTTTTGGGTTCATTATTTGTGATGACCTTTATTGGAAAAGAAGCAAATCTAGGAGCAAATGCGCCAAACTATGACTATTCATTATTTTTAATATTTCCAACTGAAGTTCTAGCATCTGCTTTGCTTATGGCAGTAATCTTTACTGTTGTCTACACAAAAGGCTTGAGGGGATTTAGTGGAATTGCAATTGGTGGAATAGTTGGATTGGATATTTTCTTTTTAGCATTCATCTCTGGTGCTTCAATGAATCCTGCAAGAGCATTAGCCCCCGCATTATTATCTGGTTTTTTAAATGACCTCTGGTTATACTGGACTGCCCCTTATGTTGGTACTATAATTGTGGCATTTCTATTTAGAGGCAAATTTCTCAAACAACGAAGAGAGGAAAATTCATAATATTACGAATAATAATGACTGATTTTAGGCTATAATATTGACAAATTCTAAATTATTTTCAGATTCTAAGAAAGTCATTCCATCTGGGGTGAATAGCCCAGTAAGATATTTTGAACCATATCCATTTTTTACAAAAAAATCAGACGGTGCATACATTTGGGATGAGAATAATAAAAAATACATTGACTTTTGCAATGGTTATGGGGCTCTCCTTTTAGGTCATAGAAGAAAGGAAATAATCCAAGCAGTTTCAAAACAACTAGCAAAAGGAACTCTATACTGCACTCCTACTAAATTAGAAACTGAATTATCCAAATTAATAATTAAAAATTTTTCATCAATAGATAAGGTTCGACTTATGAATACTGGGGGGGAGGCCACTATGACTGCAATACGGTTGGCACGGGGATTTACAAAAAAGAAGAAGATCATAAAGTTCGAAGGATGTTATCATGGTGCTCATGATTCTGTTCTAGTAAAAGCCGGTTCAGGTTCTGCGCATCAGGGAATATCTGTCTCTGATGGGGGACTGGATGAAGTTTCAAAAAACACTTTGGTTGTTCAATATAACAATTCAGAAGATCTTGAACAAACAATAAGGAAAAACAAAGATGTTGCAGGGGTAATAATTGAGCCAATTTTAGCAAACATGGGTTTAATCCTGCCTGAAAATAATTTTCTAGCAGATGTTAGAAAAATTACTCAAGAAAATAACATTCCATTAATTTTTGATGAGGTAGTTACGGGATTTAGGGTTTCTACTGGTGGTGCACAAAAACACTTTGGAATAAAACCAGACATTACAACACTAGCAAAAGCCTTGAGTAACGGATTTACAATATCTGCGGTCGGTGGAAGAAAAGAGATAATGGACTTGCTTTCCCCCGGAGGAAAAGTGTATCAGGCAAGCACCTTTGCTGGAAATCCTATTTCTGTAAGTGCGGCAATAAGCTCAATCAAAACCTTAAACAAAATAAAAAATAAACTCTATTCTAAATTAGAAAAATATAATCTGCGATTCACTCGTGCCCTTGACGATATGGCCACAGACATGAAAATCCCTCATCAAATAAATTCTGCAGCATCCATGTTTCAAATTTTCTTTACAAACAAGCCTGTTGTGGATTATCAAACATCTATGAATGCAAATGCCAAGAGATTCAAGAAAATGTTTTCCTCTCTCCTTAAGAATGGAATATTCATTGCCCCTTCTCAATTTGAAGTCGTCTTTTTTTCAGACGCCCATACCCAAAATGACTTGAACAAAACACTTGATGCCTATGAAACTGCACTAAAATCGGTGAAGAATTGAAGTATGTTATCGGTGCGCGGGGAAGTCAGTTATCTCTAGCACAAACAAACTTGGTGATATCTGAACTCAAAAAAATTTATCCGGAAATTGATTTTGAAATTAATGCAATAAAGACTCAAGGTGATACTGACACACGACCATTATTTGCCATTGATCAAAAGGGAATATTTGAAAAAGAGATTGATAGGGCAGTTGCGCTAGGTGAAGTAGATTTTGCAATTCATAGTCTTAAAGATGTTCCATCAAAATTAGATGAATCTCTAACGCTTGCATGTATTCCAAAACGAGAAAGTGTAAATGACGTCTTCATTTCGTCTGATGGTTCTACTCTTGATACCATAAAACCAAATTCAGTAATAGGTACAAGCTCACTGCGAAGAGCTGTTCAAATTACAAGAAAGAGACCAGATGTAACTGTAAAACCTATTCGGGGAAATATTGAAACTAGAATCCAAAAAGTATCTGATAACAACTATGATGCAATAGTGTTGGCCCAAGCTGGAATAACCAGGCTTGG
>JAICHE010000023.1 GCA_025922755.1 Nitrososphaeraceae archaeon | reverse complement strand
GATAGGTTGGAGAATAATTTTAGGAATTATCCTAGTTTAGAAAGTCATAGAGTTTGTTTATCAATTTATTTCAAGAGTTCCTTTCATACCAGCATCAAAATGACCTGGTAGAAGGCATCCAATAACATATGATCCTTCTTTTAGGTCCATAACCTCACTTTCTCCTATTTCTCCGGCATGTACTTCCTCTATCTCAAAGAGAATATTCTCCTCTATGGTTTC
This sequence comes from Nitrososphaeraceae archaeon, assembly GCA_025922755.1. Classification (GTDB taxonomy): domain Archaea; phylum Thermoproteota; class Nitrososphaeria; order Nitrososphaerales; family Nitrosopumilaceae; genus Nitrosomaritimum. The sequence continues at coordinate 10,340 of JAICHE010000023.1, read as the reverse complement.
TTCATCTTCGGCTAATTCAGCTTGTTCAAGTATGTCTTGCTTGGAGGAGTCATACACAACAAATTCATGTTCGCCTATACCGTTGTTGACCAAGACAAATTTGGTCATTCCTGGATTGATACGTATTTCAGAAGGAATGAATTTGAACTCATCTGCATTTATTGTAACCACCTGCACCCCATCAACTATTTCTAAGTAAGATTGAGGTATTGTTTCATTTTCTTTTGGATTGTTTTCAACCTTACACTCACCTTGATACTTCATTGCCATATGTTGAGATTTTAGATTACACATGTTGCCATATGTCATTCCATCTACTCCGCATACAGGATTCCAATCAAGTGTACATGCAATAGTTGGTTTGTCACTTTGCCATCCTCCTCTCTGTATTAATTTTTCAACAGAATGTAAATTCACGCAAATAGGTGTTGCATTACTTGACTTGAATAGTAACTGTTTTCCTTCGGCACAGATTATCTCATCAACAGAAATTCCAGCATATTTTTGTTGGAGCGGTCTAAGATATTGTTTCATTATCCCATCCATAATGCAGAGCTTTCCAGCATATGTCCCAGGACCACATCTATCATCCAGTACACATTGACCATCTAGTGGTGCAAAACCAGGAGCACACATGCCCATGTATGACATGTGGTGTTTGCCCATCATCATTTCTTGGCCATGCATTCCAGGTTGTCCTCTTAATTCAGGTTTTCCCATTGTTTTGTCTTTGGTTGTTGGATTTTCAGCTGCCCATGAAGAGTCAAAATTTGCAACAAAAATTATTGAGGTTAATAGAATTACAAATAAGATTAATGATTTCATATCAAATTTTTGATTTTTGTCATATTTAAACAGGAGATTTTATTATCAAATCCTTATTCCCCCAAAAAAGTTATTTCAAAGATTCAGTTTTCTTGAGTTCAATTACTGTTTTGGGCATAAAAATAGGCACAACTAGGATTCTTCTTCATCCTCATCGTCTTCATCCTCTATTTCAAACTCCCAAATATTTTTAATTTCTTGAATTGATTCTAAAGGAAAATCATCCAAATCTAGAATTACTGTTGCAATAGCATCTTGAGAAACATCTCCAGTTATTTCAAATTCCTCTTTATGATCGTTGTATTCAACTTTGATTTTGGCAACTCCATCTTCCACTTCAACTTCTATTTCTATTTCCTCATCATGGTCATCATCATGACTTTTATCTCCAATTTCAATTTCTTTTGCGATTAGCGAGTTGCTACTTTGAATGACTTCTACTTTTACTGCAAAGTCCTGAATATCCTTGAGTGAATCAAAGTCATCAAACTTTGTGTTATTATTTACGTAAATTACTTCACCACTATCAAGGGTAAATGATTCTGCAACAAGATCAATCAGGTCCACTATTCCTTTAATAATAAAATCTTCATCATAGTCCTCATCCTGCGAATCAGTTTTCGATTCTCTTTGAGCCTCGCGTTCCTTCTTTTCTTGCTCTCGTTGTTTTTCTTGGTCTATTTTGAGTGCCTTGTGTTCTGCTTTTTTCTCTGCTTTTAGTTCCTCTCTTGCAATTTCACGCTCCTTCTTTTCTTGCTCTCGTTGTTTTTGTGCATCTTCACGTATTTGCTCATTCATCTTTTGTTTTAATTCTCTCAGTTCTTGTTTTTCAGGACCCTTATCCAATGCCTTAATGTTAGCAATGGCTACATCTCTTTGAGATGAATCAATTGGTAATCCCCTTGATTCGGCAATAAAGACTTTCATGTTTTCTTTGAATAGCAAGAAAGCCTCACGATAAATTTCTCTGAGTAATTTGTAAGATTCCCTAATGTCTTCTAAATTCGATTTACACGTATCTCTTACAGATTCTCGCTCAGATGGTTCGGCATTTGCCATGTCTTCTCTGCACTGAGCAATTACCGTCTTTGTTTCTGCTCCTTGTTGCTCGAATAGTTCTCTTGTTTCATGAACAAAATTTGATACTTCTCGTCCAAGATTGGTGTTGTTATTTAATTGAGCAAACGAAAAAGGAGTAGATACTAGTCCAAAGGCTAAAACTGTAATAACAAAGAAACTGTAAAATTTATTCACACACATAAAACATATTTTTGCTATATAGTTATTCCGCAGAATTTCATCGTAAGATTACGGCATAGTTTTAGAAGAAATTTTTTGAGAAAACTATTGACTTGAAAAATTGAGAGTTATTCCTCAATTAGTAATTGCTGTCACTAGTTCTTTTAGCTGAATTGGTTTCTTCAAGCAACCGTGAATACCTTCCTTCTTTAACAATTCAGTAACTTGGAGGTTAGCAAGGGCAAGTGCAGAAAATATTATTATTTTCTGATTTCTTAGAATTTGTTCTCTTTCTAATGTTTGAATAATATCAATTCCACTAAATTCAGGCATGGAAATATCCAAAAGAACCACATCATATTTTTCTTCTTTTATGCGTTCTAGTCCCTCTCTTGGATCATTAGTAACTATATTTTCAAATCCCTTGGCCTCAAGGAATTTTGAAAGTAAATCTGTAATATCTTGGTTATCGTCAATTAGAAGAATTTTCATAATGTATAGGATTACCTTGTTGTTTATAGGAAAACGTCAGTTCATTTTCTAACTGACATGAGACTAAGTAATAGATTATTACAATTATAATATGAACGGATTGACTGACTGTCCAAACTGTATAAAAGAACAAGTTGTCGTTTCTTTAAAATCAGACGGATATTTTATGATGTATACATTTTGTGAGTTGGATTATAGATGACCCCTAAATTAGAGTTGGATGAAGCTGTACCAGATTATCTCGAATGGTTATTAAAAACAAAAGGCCTAAAAATAGAAAAAATAGAAAAATCTGGCGAAAGAACTGAACCATACAACGAATCAATGGATATGATCAAAATTCAAGAGTTAGAACAAACAAAAGAATTGTTAGTACATCTTACCAACAAGTTATTTAAAAAAATTGAGAGCTTGGAAAAAAAGGTAGAGCCTGAAAATCAAAAATTAAAGATAGAGGAAAAAGAACAGAGCGATACCTTGGAAAAAAGAGAAGAGTGTAAAATTGAATTTACTGATCTCTCTTGGTACAGAGAAAAATTGAATAGTAAAAAATCATAATCCTAGTTGAGGTTATGAAAAATATCTATAGATAAAAACAATTTTAGACTTATTTTATTTTGATTTAATTTCTTTGCTTATTGTATCTAAAGCCAATAAAGCTAATTCTTCCCAATTTTTCTTTTCAGAATATGGAAGCTGAAACCAATTTTTCATTGGTGCTTTGTTTTTGAATGGATTAAGATACTTCCATTTTTTAATTCCGTGATCTTTAGGAATGAAATCTTTTCCTAATCTGAGAGTAATTTCATTTTTGTAATAAAAAGCAAAAAATTTCTTTTTGTAGCTAATACCAGGTGCAGACATCATTTTGCCAGCTTTAACTAGTCTATATTTTTTGGATAGTCTTGTAGTGATTTTATTAAAGAATTCTTCTTCTTTATCCACGCTTATCATCTATTCAAAAAATATAAAAAATTTGGTCAGAACTCTTTTTTGTCTTAACCCGTATACTTCCAAAAAGTAATTTCATGTTCAACTTCTCGTAGAATTTACTTACTTTTTTGGGCATAAAATGAGACGCAGTTAGGTGTGAAAAGAAAAAAGAAAAGAAGAGTTTGAGCTATTCTTGATTTGTGATTCGTAGATCTGCTTCTGCTACTACGCCACCAAGTTCATCGCCACCGATATTGGCAGTTACAGTCTCAGTGTTGTGACACATGTCATCGAAGATTCCATCTCCAGTATCAACTCCTTTGAGATCATCTTGGAATTTGACTAATACATAGATGGTACTATCAGCATCTATCTCTCGGTCAATATTCACAGTAGCCGATGAGGCATCGATTGGAGAAATAGATCCATTAATTCCATCGTAGAGTTCATCTGTAATCTCTGTGACATTTCCACTTGGATTAGCTATTGCAATCTTTACACTTCGATCTAATTTTTTATCGTTGTGAAGATTCAGCATATGATCAACTCCAGTTGTACAATCACTGTAATCCTCAACCACAGTAATAGAACTTACAGATGAGGTTGTAACCACAGTGGTTAAGGCGTAAAAGGCACCAGGATTTGTGTTCGAGAACTTGTCGTTCTTGTGAACTTGTGCAAATGCAGTATAGTTACCATTACTATCTAGGGGTAATGGATCTGCCAAGACATCATCAGTATTGATGTTTGCTGGTCTGAAACCAATTTCGGTGTTATCCATATCACTTTCTACACAAAAGCCTGTAGCATTTACATACCCATCACAAATTGGATCCCAATTGTAATCAGTATGAGTCCAGGATTTTTCTACTTGAACAACACTTTTTTCAAGAGTATATTCTACTGATCCTGATTGGGAAAGTTCCACTGCTACTGTTACTTCTACAGAGTGATCATCAAGAACTTTTGCAGTAACAGGGTGACTTCCGGGGTTATCAGTAACTGTGATATTACTAATAACTGCATTTGGGAAATCAACCCAATCCAAGCTAGTAATGGTGAAGTTCAATGGTTGGTCAATTATTTCTCCACTAGAGTTACAAATAACTGATTGACCTAGAAATCCTCCCCATGAAACTGTAATGGTAGAATCTTCGATGTCTACTGAAGCTCCATCATCTAATGCACAATCCGCGTCATCCCAAACAAATTCTGGTTCTGGAGCACTATCTTGTACTACGGCAGTTACTCCTGGTGATTGAGGATTATTTCCTGAATCGGCTCCAAGTAAAGTGATTGTTACAGAGTCACCAACTAGAGTTGCATGCGCTATATTTGGAGGTACCATCAAGGCAAGAACTGCAAAGGCAACAATAGAAGTCGTCAAAATCTTATTTGTCGTTAGTTTTTTTGTCATTGAAATATGGCGAAAAAAATTGTATTAAAGACGTACTTGTAATAGCTTAGCTAATACAATATTCAAAAAATTTCAGAGATAGTATATTGATTAATAATCCAAAGAAAAATTTCAAACAGCTTGAGTATAAAATGTAAACCACACCGCATTTGTACAGCATACATTAAGTATCAATTTAGAAAAGTCAGTAACTGTGTGAAGATATGCTTTTTCAATCAATAAGATGTCCTTGCTGTATGGCAGAAATTCTTGACTATTACTCTAAACAATTTCATGGACACCGAGGACGTTGTTTGATTTGTAAAAACGATATTCCTTTGGATTAGGAATTTTTCTACATCAAAAAAAATTTCAAGTTCTGAATCTATAGAGATTCAATTATAATTTTGGATGTTAAATAGGACTAATTAGGCGCAAAAAACCTCAAATTCTAAAAATTATCTGCAAGATTGTCTAAATTCATTAAATAATTCAAATGACTTTTCTACATCAAAATGTTCATCAAGGTTTACTCCAAATATTATTCTGTCAACGCCAAGCTCTTTTGCTCGTGATAAATCCTCTTTAATGTCATCCATGGTTCCGCATAAAGCCATTCGGTTATCCTCGTTATGTTTTTCCAGCAAGTATGGAAATCCTAGTGCCGAAAATTCAAATTCATTTGCTGATCGTGTACTTTTTTCAACAGTTTGGTGATAAGATTGAGCCATACTTTGGAAAAATTCAAACGGTCCTGCCATCACTCCAATGTAGCCATTTCCATAATTATTCATTCTTTGAAATGTTTGAGGTGCAAAACCACCTAACAAAATTTTGGGGTGAGGTTTTTGAATAGGTTTTGGTCCAACGATTGATTTTGGAACTTGGTAAAAATTTCCATTAAATTCTACAATTTCATCAGTCCAAGTCTTCTTCATTACTTGTAATATCTCATTTGCTCTTGCACCTCTTTTTTCAAAGGGAATGTTTGCTGTTTTGTATTCGTCTTCAGACCAGCCAATTCCTAATCCACATAATACACGTCCTTCTGACAAAACATCGATGGTTGTAAACTGTTTTGCAAGACTTACTGGATTATGAAAAACCATGTCGATTATGCAAGTTCCTAAAAGAGGAGTGGTTGTATTAGCAGCCATAAAAGATAGAGTAGTCAAAGGATCCATTACGTTTTGGAAAAATTCTGGCCATGTTTTTTGGTCAGGAGTGTTAGGATAAGGTTGTAATGGATCAACTGGACAAAGCATTCTATCGAAAACCCATAATGACTCAAATTTTTCATTCTCGGCTAATTTAAGAAATTTTAAAAGATTTTCTTTTGTAGCTTGTTTTCCAAATTGAGGTACCACTAGGCCTACTTTCATCTTGTAATTATGAAGCAGGTCTACTCTTAAAATTTTCTACAGATCTTCTAATCTGAGTAGATAATCCACCAAATTAGGCATAGAATTAGATACAATAAGAGCGGAAAATAATTGGTTGATTCGGTATTAGATAATATTATTCAGATACAATGATTTGCCCTGACATCCATGGGTGTAATACGCAAATGTATGGGAATGTCCCAGATTTTTCAAATGTTACTGTGAATGTTTCTGAAGCACCAGGAATTTCATCCACGTATGCCTTTGGAACAAGCCATCCAGAGCTGACATATTTTTCTGAACCATCCATCGAATAAATGGCATTTGGGCCTAGGTTTGTTGGAACTTCTGAGGAATCAATAACATATGGGAAGAAACCTCTTGCATTTATTCCCACTATAGCATTTGATTGTTCATCTAGCGGAATTATCAATGGTTCACTGTTCATTTCGTTTGGTAGAGCTCGGATAGAATTGGGATCTTCTACCAAAAAAGCTCCCTCAAGGGTTGGAACATATCTGTTATCTGGAATGAATGTAACAGTGTGTGGTTCAAGGACTGTGGTGGGATTGTAAAATTTCACAGTGTCACCAACATTAATCTCTAGGTTTTGCGGATAGTAGTTCATTACAATTATCCTTCCTCCCCCTCCTCCTGCTTTTACCTTGTACATTCCAGTCTCTTGGTCATAGTAGTATTTGGGAGATGAAGTATCCTTTACAGACACAGCTTGTTTTAATTCTGGAGACTCTGCAATGGTGTTTGGAATAATCACACTGACTCCGATAACTAAAGAAAGTCCTAGTATAATCACAAAAATGGAATTACGTTTCAACAAGAATGGGTTCTTGGATGAGTTAATAGCCTTTTCCATCTTTTGAAACTTCAAAATTGATCAATGGCTTTACACGGAATTACAAAAAAGTGGTCCAAGGTTTGAATCGTTAGAGGTTCCTCTACCAAATTGGGAATCAAAATGAATTGACGAAGATTTGAACCTATTGGTTTTTGTGATTCATAAAAAAGAAAAATCACTTAAGGAAAGCAACCGATGATTTCAAGACTTGGCAAAGGTACTCATTCCAGTTACATCAATCATAACTACAGGTTCACTTCCGATTACCCATGCATCGTGTCCTGGAGGAACTATTGCCGCATCGCCTGGACCAAGCTCTACTTCTTCTCCATCATCCATTTTTACCATCAGTCTACCTGAGATGATATACTGGGTGTGTTGTAATTCACAGCTATCTGTTTTTACAATTGGTTTTACACTAGTTGACCATTTCCAACCAGGTTGAACTGTACCACGACCAAAGGTAACACCATCCAAGGTAACAAGATCTAATTTGCCCTTATCAAATGTTCTTGTTTCGTCGGGAGAATCAAGACTTTTTCTATGAATTTTACTCATTTGTTACTTGATGCATTTGGTTGTTAAATTCCTTTTGGGAATATCTTCAATGTTTAAAAAATAATTTCACATCTATTAGAAATTTCGAAATTATTTTTAATGGTTATTTTTGTCTCTAACTCACGGTTACTTTTTGACCTAACAATACATCAGAATAAGCAAATTCATTATTCATCAAAGCATCAGCATAATTTGCAAATAAGCTGTTTTCTATGCATGAACCATGCATTGGAAATGTAATCTTTGGATTTAATTTTGTCAATCGTTGGGTTGTCTTTCTTACTGGATTCTCGCTTGCAAATATCCCTGCACCTTTGTATAGCTCAATCATCTGATCAGAAAGATCTTCTGAAACAACTGGTTTGTTGATTCCTGGTTGGATAAATAGATCAGACGGAAAAAGTGATTTTGTAGTTTCTTCAAATATCATCATGCTGTCCCAATGGTGAACATGTGGAGTCATTATGAATCGTAACTCTTTTTTTCCAATTTTGAAAACATCATTGTCCCAAAATGCAATGTGATCAGATGGAACTCCACTCCAACCTACAAGATTGAGTTTTGAGCTAAGGTCACTGCACAATAATTTTACATCTTTTGATTTTAAAAATTCCATTCCACCCCATTCATCACTCTCAAAGTGCAAAAATGCTACATATGCAAGCTTTTCAAGTGGTATTACTTCTTCTACTTTTTCTTTAACTTTTTCATACATGCCAACAGGACCTGTATGAATCAATGTTGGTTTTTCGTCATCCAGTAAAAATTGATTAAAGGTAATTCCAAATTCTTTGGAAAATCCAGATATTCTATAGATGCCAGAGGTAATTTCCGAAATGCTAACATCAATGTCTTGCATTACATGAAAATCTTTTCTAACTTCTTGCATATTTTTTTGAGATAAATGAAGTAAATAAGATTTTGAGATTATTCTTCATCTAGGATTGTCCAAGATAATCCCATTAGTTGTTCCCAAGTAGGCGCAGATTCTGTGTTGTTTGACATGTTACTTTATTACAAAATTTACTTAAAACACTAATGAATGATTTGTCAGTTCAAATCATCAGAATTTCCTAAATACCAGTTTACAAAATTATACTCAATTGAAGCTGTCACCAAGCACCTAAATCGGTTTTGGTCTTAAGTTTCAATTTTTCAAAAAACTGAATCTTGTATTGGAAATTATGCCCATCCCAATTGTTTGATGCTGATCGTGTCGTTCCAGATTTTTGTCAAATGTCGAATGAGCCCTTCTTCAAAACGCATTACGTATACATAGTCAGCAGCTACCGTCTTGCCTGTGGGGTCAACAGGTCCACCTGGCCCGGTCTGTGTACCATGAAATACGGCGTAGGCTGCTACGCAGTCACGCTCTTCATCCTCGGCGAAGAATTTCAACTCGTAGTGGCCATCAGGCAATGGTGTGAACAAACCCTTCATCCATTCAGTGTATCCTTCAACAGTAGTAATCTCTGCAAGTGTTCCTGTCTGTGCTGAAAACGTTGCATCGGAATGACAGTACTTTTTACAGCCTTCCCATCCTTTTCCAGTCTCACATGCATCAAAGAACAACTTTGCCTTTTCTAAGATTTCGCTCATTTCCGTCTCTGTTGAAATTCCGTTCTTTGCCATAAATCAAAGTTTGACATACTATTTCGTAGATCTGATTACTTTTTAATCTTGGTCTAGGGCATTGTTACCAATTAACTGGCACCACGCTTTCATACTAAAAAAATCAATAACCAATGTTCCCAAAAAATAATTTCAAAAAACTGAATCTTCTTGGCCCAGCTACCATTTTGGGCATAAATTAGTTTCAAACCCTATGAAGCGAACCAAATCTTTTGTTTGATTCAAAAAAATAGAGTTTTAATTTGTCTCAACTTTTGCAATCAGTTTTTGACAAGAAGAAGATTTGTTGGATTTCCTTATTTATTTTTAAAATGTGTAATTTTAATTATGGCAACATCTTTAAGTATAATTTATTATTTTAATAACCTGTGAAAAGGCAAACTAAATCTAAAAATTTAAAAATAAATAAAAAAAGGAAAATATCCACCAAGGAAATTATCGAAACACCTGCCAGAAAACGTCTTCGTAAAAAACTTGGGTCATCAAAACTTGAGAAATTAGAAACAGCAATTTTGTCAGGAAAATTTGGTTATTAAAATGTCCAAGAATTTAAAGAAAGGTGAAAACTGAATTGGGATACGCTTGGGCAGAACCTGAATATTGGATAAATTGGAATGTGGGACAAAATCCAAGATTTTCAATTCAAATACCGACATCAGGAACAACCACAATTTGGCCTTGGTTAAAAATTTCAAGTGACATTCGGTTAGAAATTTTGAAAACCCAACTTGACAATGCTGAATTTATTTGGGTCGAGTGGAATGATTCTACACACCAAATTACTAGGATTGTCTCTAGGACTCGTTGGGATATTTAATCAGCGAAATAATTTTCGGGTAATTGGTAGAGGTCCACCCACTAAATTAGGAATAAAAATGGGCCCGCGGGGATTTGAACCCCGGATCTTCGCCGTGTAAGGGCGACGTCATAACCGACCTGGACTACGAGCCCAGAAACCTACCTTTGTAAAAACCATTTAAACTTTGAGACATATCTAAATCTAAAAATTTAATCAATTTTCAAGATT
>JAICHE010000022.1 GCA_025922755.1 Nitrososphaeraceae archaeon | reverse complement strand
ATTTCAGTTCCTTCAGTTTTACAAAAATACATGGGTCAAACCTCTATCTAGTCGCATACCCTTATATTTTGGATTCAAAGGTCGATAATAATTGGCACGTAGAAAAGGTCGAGTAAAGGACAAGTGGAGAGAAAAGAAATGGATTACAGTAAATGCTCCAGATTCATTTAACAACGTTCCAATAGCTTACATTCCAATTACAGATGATGAAAATGCAGTTGGAAGAGTATTAGAAGTTACTTTGTATGATATTTTGAAAGGAGACCCTTCACAACATCAATACAAAATGTATTTCCAATTAAACAAAGTTGAAGATGACAAGGCAAGTTCCATCTTTAAAAGATTTGAATATTCAAAAGAATTTTTGAGAAGTTTAGTTAGACGAGGTTCATCAAAAGTTAATTTCATTATTGATGCAAAAACAAAGGATGGTTATATTTTCAGAATCAAGGTCATAGCGTTAACACATAGACAGCTCAATACCTCAAGAAAACATGCCTTGAGATTAATCGCTCGTGATATCATAAACAAAACAATTCCAGAAATGACCATTGACCAATTTGTGCAAGCTACATGCTACGGTAAAATAAATTCCGACATTATGGCTGCAGCAAAAAAAGTGATTAGGATTAGACATGTTGGTCTTGAAAAAGTAAAACTAATCAGAACCGCAGAAAAAGAAATAGCATTGCTTGAAGCATAGACGAAAAATAATTCTCTTTTACTAATATGACAAAATTAGAAGTATCCATAGATGTAATTGTTCATGCTACAGAAGATATCGACAAATTCTATGAATCCTTTAATGAAATGTTTGGTTTAGAAAAAGATGAGTTTTCAATATCTAATGTTTCAGGTCATTTTGATAATCCCATTACCACCCTTAGTGCAAAATTATCAAAAAAAGAGGCCTCAAAGTTTTTAGATAAATTTTTGGAAAAAATATCAGAAGGTCAAAAAAACGAAATTATAGACCAAATAGAAGAGAGAACAGAAAACTCTTCAATGTATCTTCGATTAGACAAACAAGATTTTGTTCAAGGAAAAATAAAATTCAATGAGAGAGAAGCAATAAGACTCAAAATTCACACTCCAATATACAACAAAAAAGACACATTCAAAGTTTTTAGCGAAATTTTTCAAAAAGTCAACTAGATTAAATAGTCACATTTTGCTAAAGTTATTTGGGAATGAGGAAATAACAGCCGCTCCAGTCTGAGCAACAGCTATGAAGACGCCGCGACGAACCGACCCCAATTTCAAATCGATCTATCACATCGTTCATCGTAGGCAAGTAAAGTATTATTTTAAATACGGATTAACGTCGATTTCTAACATGGCAGATTATGATGTAATAGTTGCTGGAGGAGGTTTAACAGGAACTATTGCAGCACAAGCAATTGCTCATTATTCAAATCAGAATTTGAAAATTCTTTCAATTGATAGAAATCCAGAAATTTATCCAGGTAGAAAATCATTGTCTGGTTGGACTTGTGGCGATGCATGTTCTGCAGAAGCTGTAGACTATATGACTAAAAGAATCAAAGTGAAATGGACAAGGCCTGAAATTGAGCACGACGTAAAAGGAGTTATGGCTTTTTCACCAGATAAAGAAACTGCCATCCCATTTGATGGTGCAGGGTATATGCTCAATCGACAAAAACTTCCTGAAATACAAAATGAACGAGCAAAGAAAATGGGAGTAGATTTTGATTTTGAAATTAATCTTATGGGCTTAATCTATGATGGGCAACAGGTGGTAGGAGTTCAAGGAATCAATAACAAAACAAAGGAACCTTACAAAAAAACTGCAAAAATTGTAGTTGATGCTACAGGAGTTACATCAATGCTAAGAAATACATTGAAAAATTCCACCAAAGTAGAGAAGCGAATAGACAGGAGAGATTTAGAATCCACAGGAAGATACATCATGTATTTCAAACCAGAGACAAAGGATCTAACCGAGTTTGATCCAGACTACTGCATTATCCACTTGGACCAGGATATTGCACCTGGTGGATATGGATGGGTTTTTCCAAAAGGAGACAAAAAAGTCAACATTGGTTTAGGAGTAGAAAAAACATTATTAGAAAAAAGAAATGCGCGTCTAGGCAAAAAAGATAATGTACAATCACTAATGGATGAATATCTGCAAAGAAACAAAGTGATTAAAAACGCAGAATTATCACAAGACCCTGAGGATATTCATAATAATTCAGGGATTTTCCAAGTTTCAGTTAGAAGACAAAATGATTGCCTAGTTTCAGGAGGATACATGTTAGTTGGAGACTCGGCTTGGATGCCAAAACCAATTGATGCTGGTGGAATTGGTCCTGCATTGATTGCTGGAACAATTATTGGAAATAATGTAGTCCAAGCTATTGAACAAAATGATGTGTCTGAAAAAAATCTTTGGCAGTACAATCTTGACTTTATCAAAGAGTACGGATACAAGACAGCAGGGTTAGAACTTTTCAGAAGACTAGTTCAAAATTTGACAAATGAGCAAATTAGTTATGGAATGAAACACTTTTTGGGAAATCTTGATGTAGAATCAATTAGTAAAGGAGAACATCCTGACTTTTCTGGATTAAGTAAAGTTGGAATGATGATTAGGGGAATTTTGAACAAAACCGTTGCAGAAGGACTAAAGTACACATCTGGTAAAAATCAATGGTTAGTAGAGCATTACAACAATTATCCAAAAGATCCTTCTGGATTTGAAGAATGGAATAAATCATTACACAAAACCCTTGAGGAGTCATATGCAAAAATAGAATCTTATGGAAAAAAGATCTAAAATTAAATATTGTGAGAATCATTATTTGTTAATTGTCAGAATCATCTTATCTTGATTGGAATAATTCCATTGAGATTCTAAACAAAGCTTTTGATGCCAATCTTTTTGTGATTATAATTGGTCCCAAAGGAACAGGGAAGACATCTTTGGTGAGAGATTTTGCAAGAAGTAAGGGGATAAAGCTTGAATCAATCAACTTTAGCTTAAGGACTCGAGAGAGTCATTTGGTTGGAACTAAAACCCTTACGGATGGAAATGTGAGTTTCGAAGAGGGAATTTTGATTAAATCAATGAGAGAGGGTACCATGTTGTATTTGGATGAAATTAATTCTGCAGAAGCAGATGTGTTATTGAGATTAGATGAAGCATTAGATGATAGACGACAAATTGCATTAAAGGAATCAACGGGGGAAGTTGTCAAAGCAAAAGAAGGTTGGTTTGTAGTGGCTACAATTAATCCTCTTACACACAGTGGGACAAAAGAGCTCCCTCCACAGTTGCTCAGCAGATTCCCAGTTAGAATCAGCATGGAGTACCCACCAGAAGACATAGAATTAGAAATTATCAAAAAATATGTTTCAGGAGATTTTGAATCAGAATTAATTCAAGGAATTAAACTAGCAAACACTTTACGACAAGCCGCAGCTGTTGAAGAATTATTTTATTCTCCTAGTCTAAGAGAGACAATAGCTTTTGGCAAATTACTCGATAAAGGAGTTTCTGCGAAGGAGGCGGCCACAATAGTTTTTGGTAATGTCTATACACAGTGGGGAAATATTGAACATCAAAAAGTAAAAGACATCATAACCTCAATGTTTGGTAATTAGATGCAATCCTTAGAATTAAGAAATGAAACTCTGGTAGAAATTGCAACTTTTCTAGTAAGAAGATGGTCAGAAAATGATAATATCATAGTAGAGTTTTCGGATAAAATTGAGACAAAAACCAGACTTTCAGAAAATAAGGTGATTTTAACTCCAATGGAAAAGAGAATTGGTAGTTATTTTCATAGATATAGACAATTCAGAACTTCGTTGTGGTATGAAGCAATGCGAATTAAATTTTGTAAAAAAATTCTTAGCAATGACCATGCCTTTGGATTTATTCTAAATACTCTGGAAACTCGAAGAATCGAACATCTTGGTAGGAAAATCTGGAGAGGAATGGATGATGAAATTATTTTTAATTATTCGTTTATGCTTATTGCAAGGCCACAATTACATACAGTCTATGGCAAGGCCCGAATTGTAGAGGCATTTTATCAGTATTTTATGTTTGGAGCCATAAAAGGAGAGATTCAATCAAGTCATTTTGAGAGAATTAAAAAAGCATCTGAATTTGCAAAAAGAATTGTAGATGAGTCAATAGAGAAAGAATATGATACAGAATGGTTGGAAAAGAAAGTCAATGAAATAATAAAAATTCTGGATATTGATTCTCTTTTGACTGTGCCTGTTTCATTGCCATTCATGAAAGCAGGGATGGCATTAACTGAAGAAGAATTATTGAAGTTTTTGACCATAATTTCAAAAAATAAAGAAGGTGATTTTGGAAAAACCGATCCCAAAGCAGCACTAAGTGGAGATAATGTATATGAAGAATACAAAGTGCTGTTAAATGAAAATAAGAAAAGTGACAACAAAGGACTAACACCAGAAACTATTGGTTTGCAAATCCCTACAACCAATAATGTTGATGAAACAAAAATTTATGATTTGAATTTGATAAATAGTTTGAAAACAAAATTCAAAGAATGGAAGTCCGGATGGAAAGAACAACACTTGAAAAGTGGAGACGAATTTGATGAAGAACAGTATGTGGAGGGAAATGAACCATTCTTTACGGATGTAAAAAAATCAATAAAAACCAAAATTGTAATTTTATTGGATCATTCCTCAAGTATTGCATCAGATGCAATAGAATACAAAAAAGCAACCCTGGCACTTTGTGAAGTTTTATCATTTCTTAAGGTAAGGTTTTCCGTATTTGCTTTTAGCACCGAAAACCGTTCAGTTGTTTGTTGGCAAATAAAAGCAGACAACGTAAAATGGAATACAGTTAGTGCAAAAAGGTTAGCCCAAGTTGTTGCAAATGGATCTACTCCATTAGCTGAAGTCTATGGAAAAATGTTTCCCGTATTACAATCAAAAAGACCAGACATTTTTTTGACATTAACAGATGGGGAACCATCTGACCCTAATGCAGTTAGAAATATGATCAAATCTTTGAAGGGGTTAGGAATAAAGATGGTAGCACTTGGGTTAGGACCAAATACAATAAGAGCAACTACAATTGCAGAAAATCTTAGGCATTTAGGATATGAAAGAACTTTGGCTGTAAGTAGGTTAAATGATATTCCCAGTAAGGTAATTGGTGTGTTAGGAGAAGGTTAAATCCTATAGAGAAAAATCAAAAACTTCTAAATTTAGTAAAAATTAGAAAAAAGCATGTCCAATGTAGAGATTAATGCTGAAGAATTAGAGTATGATATTCAAAATAAAATTCCTCTTTTGATTCTAGATTTGAGGGATGCCAGTAATTTTATGAAAGGGCATATCGAAGGTTCTGCCAATGCAAAATTTAGCAGTGAGCAACAAAAACAGGCCGTTATGTCTAGACTTCCAAGAGACCAAAAAATTGTATTAATTGATGAAAATGGGACTGAGTCATCTCAAAATGCAAATATGCTTGCAAGATTTGGTTTTAATGCTCATTATCTAAAAGAGGGTCTTAAAAGTTGGAAAAAACATCTTGTGAAGAGTTCTCAAGAGACTGCATTATCAAATGAGAATCTATGGAATTCGCTAAAAAATAATGAAGATGTCTTTTTGTTGGATGTTAGAGAACCGATGGAATTTGCAGAGTTTAAAATTCCAGGTGCAGTAAATGTCCCCCTATCAGAATTATTCACAGAAAAAGGTGCAGACCAAATTCCAAAAAATAAGAAAATTGTTACCATTTGCTCTCATGGAAATCGATCTATGGTTGCAACTTTTGCACTTGCACAAAAAGGACTAGAATCAACATCTCTTGAGGGAGGGATGTCTAGATGGAATCAAGTCCTAAATGCACAAACTGCAGTGAAGCAAGATGATCTTATCATAATCCAAGTTGAAAAAGTAGGAAAAGGGTGTCTATCACATATTGTTGGTTCGAATGGAGAAGCCATGGTAATCGATCCCACTTATCCTCCAGCAAAATATGTAGAATTTGCAGAAAAAGAAGGATTGAAAATTACTAAAGTGATTGATACACATCAACATGCAGATCATGTTTCTGCAGCAAAAGAACTTGCAAAAATGACGAGTGCCGAATTATATTTTAGTGCAAGAGAAGAATATAGTGTTGAGCATAAAAAAGCTCATGATGGGGAATCAATTCCTGTTGGCAACAAACAGATTAGGGTGATGCACACACCTGGTCACACTGCTGGAAGCATGACATATGTGGTTGATGAAGTTTATGCATTTGTAGGAGACACATTATTTGTGGAATCCATCGGTAGACCTGATCTTCGCGATAAAGCTGAGGAATTTGCTTTTGAGTTACATGAAACATTGCACAATAAATTGCTTAATTTACCACCTGATGCAAAAATTTTTCCTACGCATCATGGAGAGGGAGTCCAACCAACAGAAAATGGAATATTTTATACAACCCCAAAGATGGCAAAGCAATTGTCTTTGCTTGATTTGAGTAAAGAAGATTTTGTAAAAAAAGTTGTTAGTATGGCCACGCCTAGACCAATGAATTATTCTATGGTGATTAAAGTCAATAAAGGAACTATTCCCATAATGGAGGAGCAAGTTCCTGATCTTGAAATGGGCCCTAATAGATGCAGTGTGCAATAAATCAAAGGAATAATCAAAAATAATACTATGAAATGTCTTTCTGTTTCTCAGCCTTTTGCGGATTTGATAATATGTGGGAAGAAGACAATAGAGCTTAGAAATTGGAATACGGGATTTCGTGGAGAATTTTTAATTCACGCACCACTTAAAATTCGAATTGAAGATTGTAAGAGATTAAAAATTAGAAAAAAATTCATCACGGGTGCAATTGTAGGCAAAGCTACAATTTATGATGTGAAAAAATACAATTCAGCCAATGAAATAAAAAATGATAAAAAATTTCATTTTGCATCTAAAGATTTTCAAAATAAAAAATATGGATTTATGTTAAAAAATGCAAAACAATTCAGGATTCCAATTCCTTACAAGGGAAGGCTAGGATTTTTTGATGTGGTATTACCAAAAACAAATATCAAAAACAAAGACATTGTGACCGAAATAATGGATGAAGAATACCGCTATCAGTGGATAGGACATCATTAAAAATTAGAAAAATTCCTTAGTACTATATATAAAGGCCATTTTTAAAGAGCCACTGCATGCCTGAGACAAAGCCTATTGTTAGTGTTGAAAACGTAGTTGCTTCAGCATCAATAGACCAAGAAATCGATCTTAATCAAATAACTGAAAAATTTCCAGATACAGAATACAACCCAGAGCAATTTCCAGGTCTAGTTTTTAGATTAAAAGCTCCAAGAACTGCAACACTAATTTTCCGAACTGGTAAAATGGTTTGTACAGGAGCAAAGTCAGAAGAGCTTGCAATAAAAGCAGTCAACACAGTAGTTCAAAAATTAAGAAAAGGTAAGATCAAAATAAAAAAAGATGCAGTGATTACTGTTCAAAACATTGTAGCTGCTATTAATCTTGGAGGAAAAATTCATCTTGAAAAAGCTGCAAAAACTTTGCCACGCAGTATGTATGAACCAGAACAATTTCCAGGATTAATTCATAGAATGTTAGAACCAAAAACAGTTATTTTGTTATTTGCCTCAGGGAAGCTTGTGTGTACAGGAGCTAAAAAGGAATCTGATGTGTATCGTTCTGTACATAACTTACATGCATTATTAGATGAGAAAAATTTAATGATTTATGATCAGTAATTTCAATTCATTGATAAATTAGCAAAAGTATCTGTAAACTAATGGAAGAAAATAGTCTAGAACAAGAAAAAAAACACTTTACCCCTGAAAAGGGATTCAATTTAGTTGGTATAGATTATTTTGATAATCCTGATGGTCAGTTATACTTAATTGAGAATTTTGAAATGTATCAAGATGCATTAAATGCAAAAAAAATCGAAAAAAACCAGAAGAGTATTTGATTCTGTATAAAGGTCCTGGAGGCGAATATCTATCTCGTTGAAATGCAAAAAGTATCATAACTTTATTTTTTTATACAAATCATTTTATCATCAAGGAGTTTGATTTTCCATTTGTGAGTAATGAAACTAGTGATTTAATAGATAATTTCTACGATAAAGAATCATTTCACACTCAAAATTCAAAGGAAAATCAATTAGTACGAAAAAGTGCCAAAGCAAAATACCAAATTTTTGATGAGGAAGAATTCACAAGAGGAAGAGAAGTTTTAGGAGAATTGATAGTTCATGGAATGATAGCCTCGGGAGGCACCGATATAGATTGGCTTATCGAGCATAATGGCGGATTTATCATTCTTGAATTCAAGGGATTCCATAATGATAAGATCAACATACCAAAAGGCCAAATGATTGCATATGAAAAGTTGCATGGAAAATTAAACCAAGCAACCAAATGTTATTTGTACATTGTAGGTTGTGACGATATTGAGTTTTCAAATCCAGATTCAAGGATTTGGATATTTGAGATGAGTCAATGGAAAAATGGTGTAATACCCAAAACCGGAGACATCTATGATGAAAAAATCACCCATAACAAATTCACCGTATACCGTGAATTTATGGAAGAAATCACTGTTGAGGCATTAAGAAAAATTATTGATGCACATTGGAAGGAATTTGAATAATTATCCGTTAATGGTAAATGTGGATTTAGTCTGTTCTGAATTAGATTCAGCCATTAATGTAAAGGTTCCAGAGTTTCCCCAACCAGGCCCACCTGCAAAGGTCAAAGTTGAAAATTGTCCGTTAGTTTTTACATTGACTTGTTCAGACCAAACAATTTGATTTTCTGAATTTGAAATTGACAGACTAACCTGAGCTATTGAAGCTTTAGTGGTTCCGGTAATTGATATGATATCACCTTTGTTGTAAGATGGCATGTCTGTTTTTATTGAAAATAATTTTGTGGCACTCGAAGTAGGATCTATATTCGTAGTAGGAGAAATATCCGAAGTTCCACTCAGAGATACTGCAACTATTATTATGACGGCTAATGCGGCAACTCCAACTCCAAGCATAAATTTATTATTTTGAGATTTAGATTTTTTTATTTTTGGAGGTTCTGATAATGTTTGTATTGTTTGAGGTTTTGGTATTGGTGGAGGTATAACATCTGGAATTATTTCTTTTGGTTCTTCTTGTATTTTCTTTTCAACAAGAGGTTTTTTTCCTAAATGTTTTTCTGCTAATTTTCGAACATAATTTCGCTCAAAATTACTTATGACTTCCTCATTTTGGGCAGCTCTTAGAATTTGTTCTAAAATTCGTTTATCTCCAAATTCTTTTTCCAACAGAGCTTGAACATCATCCAAAATTGGATCGGTCATATCTATTGTATTCTTTTAAGAGATTGTTTATGAAGTTACCGTGTTAAAGATTAGCGAATATCAGGTTAATTGGAATATCAAGTATTTTTGGAAAAAATTAGTTAGAGTAAATTTTTTTTGCTTGAATTATTACTGTTCTGATGTAATCTTTGGCAGTAGAATCCGTAACTCCCATCTGCTTTGCTCTAAGATAGAGATCTGTTTCTTGGGGGTTTTGTAAGTAGTATTTTAAAAGATAATTGAGACGATGGGATCGTTTTTCATCGCTTTTCATAATTTTATTTTTTAACCCCGAATAATAAGGTCAGAGGATTATGAAATAACCCAAATTTGTAATGTATCATAATGTTTCCATTAAAACATATGATCTTTTTTAAATAATAGAGATTTAGGAATGCAAATGAAACGAGTCGAGGCAACTATACAAGCTGATAAAGTAGGTGCAGTTTCTGATGCAATCAAAGAAAAAGTAGGAGGCTATACCATATTGGAAGGAAATGGACGTGGTTCTGGCAGAAGACAAACGATGAGAGCTGGAAGAGGTACAGGTACATTTGAGGCCGAATATAACAAGGTGGCAACAGTCAGTACAATCGTTGAGGACTCTCAAGTAGAATCGGTGGTTTCCGCTATGGCAGATGCTGCATTTACCGGATCTGCTGGAGACGGAATTGTATCAATAGAAAATATAGAAGATGTTTATAATATCGCATCAAAAAAGAGAGGAAGCGAAGCCCTCTAATTATTTTATTTTACATCTCCTAACCTCCGACAAATTTATTCTAGAAGGCATCTCTTTTATGGATAAAAAATATACAATAACCAGATGAAATATGGAAAATAAAATACCAAATAGTAATTTTACATTAACATTAGATGAAATTCTTTCTGAAAAAGAAATTAGATTTGCAGGATTTGTAAATATGCAGGGAAATTTGATTGAAGGTAAATTTCGTGGAGACGTGATTCCTTTTGAGAGTGATGAAGAACAACAAAAAATTTTCAGAGAGTTGGCATATCGTATATCCACAAGAAAGAAATTTGATTACTCAATGGGTGCAGTAAAATATTCAGCATCTAGACGTGAAAAATTGGTAATGATGAGCTTTCCATTAAAAGAAATGGTTCTATTAATTACTGCAGAACCAAATGTGAATATTGATAGATTAGCCTACAGAATAATTCAAATTCTTGGAAAAGATTGGAGTCAATTTTATGGGGAGTAAATCTGTTTAATTTTTGACAGAATTTAAAACATATTTTTAATAAATTTCAAAACAACCTAATAAACAATTAATAAGAAATTAATTTATGGTTTTACAATTTCGACAGATTTTTGGTTGTGAACATCAAGAAAAAAATATACAATCAAAAGTAATTTTTGAAAGGGGTTTAGAAATTCCTGCTTTTTTATGTGAGTTTTGTGTTTCTAAAAAAAGTAAACCCTAGGATTCCTGTTCTGCAATTACATTGAGAGTCATACT
>JAICHE010000021.1 GCA_025922755.1 Nitrososphaeraceae archaeon | reverse complement strand
TGTATCGGTATCTGACATATGTTTTGGGTGAACATCTCTTGGACCAAAAACTCCAACTAGAATTTTATTATCTCCAAATTCAATATAGGCGGATCCATCGGCATTTTTCAATCCACCTGCTTTTATCATGATACGGCGTGGTTCGTCTATTTTTCTACCGTCACAACGAATTCCATTCTCATCCAATAATACTAGAGTACTTTCTCGACCACCCATTATGATTCACCTTTTGATTCTAACATTTCTTTCACTTGATCAGTCAAATTTGCAACGTGTGCTTGCTCATTTACCATTTGTATGGCTTTTTTGGCCTTTAATAATCCCTCGGGATTTTCACAGGAAACAACCACCCAGCCATTTTGCCCAATGGTAATTACAGCATCTGTAGCTGCCTCTATAGTTTGAATCATAGTCCCTCTCTTTCCTATCAATCGTGGAACTTTGCTTGGAGAAATTTTAATGAGATCTCCTGAATCAATTTTTCCAAGATCTCTATCTGCGATGGTAACCAAGGGATCGCGTGTGCGGTCAAAATTTGCTATTCTAGCAGCAACCAAATCACCGGCCTTTAATTTTGAAGTTAGTTCATCAGCATGAGCAGAAAAATCTCTTCCAAATACATCTTGGGCAGGCAAGAATCCGACATAACAAGAATTGATGTCAAGTTCCCAGGATAGCGAAGTATGAGAAATGACTTTGCCAATAACCAAGTCGTTTATTTTTGGAATGTATTTTCCCGTAAGCGAAATAACCTTAACTGAATCATCATAAATTTCTGAAATACCAATTGTAGTTGAAATTATCTTATTTCCTTCCAAAATTACATTTTGTTCTGGTCTAAATGGGCCAGTAGTAACAACATCACCAGGTATAACGTATTTTCTTTTATTATCCATTATTGTATTACCTCAACTGTAGCGGAACCTTTTGTTATAGAGCCTAATCTATCTATCACGTTTGGCCTTGCTGCAGCGGGTATTTCAAGTATTGCTTTTAAGGAACCATTATTTTGCCATTCTTCTTTTTTTAAAGAACCTACAGATTTCAAAACAGCGTAAGATTGAGATGCAAACTGAGCTGGAATTGTTATTTCTAATGAAAGATTTTCAGATTTCATAGGAATTATTGAACGAAGTTTTTCGACAATGTCCTTGACTTGATCATCAACTCCTTTTTGAGGATCTATAGAAACTCGAGCATCTTTAAGAGCTTGTTCAATTCTTAACGGAGGATGAGGTAAATGAGTTCTTGGGTCTACGTATGTTTTTGCGATAAATTCAACAAGCTGTTTCTTTTTTTCCTCTACCATTTTTCGTCTTTGATCAGTGGTTAGATTTAGATCTCCTTTCTTTAGAATTATTTGAGCAATCTCGGCTTGATCTTCAGTTTTGAAGGCTTTCAATAATTTCTCAGTAGAAGGTTTGGTCCCTTTTGAGGAATCAGTGTAAATATCATCTGATACAAGGACAGAAGAAATGTCTTTTTTCTTTCCAAGCTTATAGTCTAGTGCAGGATCTGGTTTTACCAAAATTTCAAATTTTTCACCCTCAAAAGAATACTTTACCACGGTCACATCGGCCATTATGGATTAGGGTTAGACAAATCAGTATTTATCTATAGGCGAAACTAGCTAGATTTTTATGTGGACTTTGAAAATTTTGGAATAAGATTTGTCTTCTTTAGAGATTGTTTCAAAAGACGAGCGAAAAATGTCAGTTAAGCTAAAAGGCGTGCCTTTACAATATGCAAATGCACTTAGACGTTTATGCCTTAATGGAGTACCGGTGTTTGCAATAGATACTGTAGACATTATTGAAAATTCCTCAGTTTTACCTGATGAAGGTCTTGCTCATAGACTAGGATTAGTTCCACTAAGGACTGACCTTGCAAGGTTTAATGAGCCATCAAAATGTGAGTGTCAAAGTGAAACAGGATGTTCAAATTGTAAAGTAATGCTTGTCTTAGATTCTGGGGATACTGACGTTACAAAAACTATATTTACAGATGAATTGACGTCTGAAGACGATTCTGTAAAGCCAACCTCAGATAAAATTCCAATAGTACAGCTAGCACCAGGACAAAGAGTCAAAGTAGAATGTTATGCTAGGCTTGGGCGTGGCAGAGAACATGCCAAATGGAATTCATCTAACATAGCAACTCTTGTAGAAACAGAAAAAGAAGATGAGCGAATCCTAACAGTAGAATCCACCGGAGCCTTAAACCCAGAACAAATCATCTTAGCTGGCGTAGATGAACTTGGAAAGAATATTGAAGAGTTCAAAAGAACGATCGGTGAGTTGAACGAATAAACCAAGCACACATATTATATTTGGGTTTTAAACCGCATTATTCACATGACTAGCCAAGTAGTGATACAAATGGCAAAAGAGTTCAAAAGAGCATCTGCTACAAATGATGCTCCAATTTGGGCAAAATTAGCCGAATATGCTCTCAAACCATCTGTTGCTAGAAGAGACATCAATTTGTACAAAATTGGCCAATTAACCAAAGATAATGATATTGTAGTATTTCCAGGAAAAGTTTTAGGAACCGGAAACATTCCACACAAGATAACCCTTTGTTCATTTTCTATCTCAGACTCTGCAGCTGCAAAAGTTATTGAGAATGGAGGAAAACTAATTTCATATTCAGAATTAATAGAAAAACATCCAACAGGTAAAGGAGTTGTTTTGCTTGGCTAGCCAAGAAAGTGTTATTGCAATTGACACACCAATTGTGGTTGATGCCACAGATCATGTTGCAGGAAGGCTTTCTTCCCAAGTTGCAAAATTACTCATAAAAGGAAATAGGGTTTCAATAGTTAATTGTGACAAGATAATGATTAGTGGAACTAGAAGCAATATCATAAGTGAATATAGAGAATTTTTAGAAATTAACAGTATCAACCATTGGAAACACGGACCAAAACATCCAAGAAGACCAGATACAATAATGAAAAAAATGATTCGCGGTATGTTACCAAAAGAAAAGCCATCTGGAAAAGAAGCACATAAGAGATTACGAACTTACATTGGCAGTCCAAAGGAAGTAAAATCTCTTAAGAAAATTAAATTTGAGAAAGCTATGATTAGAAAATCAGCCTCCAATTATATAACCATGGCAGATCTTGGAAGAACTGTGGGGTGGACTGAATGACAGTACCAAAAACAGAAATTTATTTTGCAACAAGAAAAACTGCTAGTGCACATGTTTACATTACAAAAGGTAAAGGAAAAGTTAGGATAAACAATGTTCCAGTAGAAATGATTCCTCAGGAAACTGCAAGAGAAGTAATCCTAGCACCACTTGAAATTATTGGCGACCTAAGAGACAAAATAGATATCTCAATTAGAGTAAGAGGTGGTGGAATAATGGGACAAGCTAGTGCAATAGCAACTGGAATATCAAGAGCCTTAACAGGATGGACAAAATCTAAAAAAGAACCAAAGGATCATCCACTACCTAAATCAACTAGGGAAGACCTAAGACAAAGAATTACTGATTTTGACAAGTATTTGATTAGCGGTGATGCTAGAAGAAAGGAACCAAAGAAATTTGGCGGTCCAGGCGCTAGACGAAGAAAACAAAAATCTTATCGTTAGAACGTGAAGGCTGTAATTTTAGCCGGCGGGATAGGAACTAGAGGTAAACCATATACAGAATATTTTCCAAAAGCCATGACGCCAATTAATGGCAAACCATTGATAGGTTATGTTGTAAGATATCTAGACTCTTTTGATTTTATCAAAGAAATCATCATCATTTCTGATTTTACCGGATTGGGTGGGCAAATCAAAAATTATTATCAAAAACTAAAATCGAATAAAAAAATTTCCTTTGTACAAGATTCTCAAAGTGGGACAGGTGGAGACCTGCTGCATGTTGGAAAAAAACTTGAAAACGAAAACGGATTTGTCTTGTGGTTCGTAGATAATTTGTGTGCAATAGATCTATTGAAAATGTATGAGTTTTTCAAGCAAAAGAAAAGTAGTGCATGTATTGCAACTAGGACCAAAAGAAAAGAGGAAACAGGATTTGCTATAGTAGAAGATGGAATAATAAAACAATTCAAAGAAAAACCAATTATGGATTTGCCAATGTCAGAATGTTTAGGAATTTACATTTTAGGAAAAGAAGTAATTAAAAAAATAAAGGAAAAATCAAAACAAAAACAAATCAACTTGTCCTATGACATTTTAGAAGCATTATCAAAAGAGGGAAAAATAAGTGCATTTGACATTGGAAAGAATGATTGGATTGATGCAGAGTCTCCCATGGCATTAGAAAGAAATCAAAAACAAGTAGACAAAATCATAAAACAGATGGAATCATAGAATCTTTTTCAAATTTCCTTATTTCGTTTTCATATTTGAGAGTAAGAGCAATATCATCCAATCCTTCTAAAAGTATCTTTTTTTTGTATGGATCAATTTCAAATGGAATATTTTCAGAAGAAGTGATCAAAATTTGATTTTCTAAATCAACTTCTATTTCACCTGATTCTTGTATTAATTTATCAACTATTTTTTCATCTAATTTTATAGGTAAAATACCATTTTTGAAGCAATTACTATAGAAAATATCTGCAAAAGAAGGCGCAATAATTACTGAGAACCCATAATCTTGTAATGCCCATACTGCATGTTCCCTGCTAGAACCACATCCAAAATTATCTCCAGTTACAAGAATTTTTGAATTTTTGTATTTTTTGTCGTTTAAAACAAAATCAGGTTTTTGGTTTTCATTTGAGTCATACCTCCAATCATAAAACAAATATTTCCCAAATCCCGATTTTTGAACCAATTTCAAAAATTGTTTTGGTACAATTTGATCAGTGTCAACATTTACTTGATCAAGAGGAGTGACAATTGTCTTAATTTTTTTAAATGCATCCATACTAACTCAAATCCATTTCTCTAACATCTACAAAATGACCTTCAATAGCTGCTGCTGCAGCCATAATAGGACTTACCAAATGTGTTCTTCCACCAGTACCTTGTCTTCCTTCAAAATTCCTATTAGATGTGCTAGCACATCTTTCTCCAGGAGATAAAATATCAGGATTCATTCCTAAACACATACTGCAACCAGCTTCTCTCCACTCAAAGTTAGCATCGGTGAAAATCTTATCTAATCCAATTTCTTCGGCTTTCTTTTTTACCATTTGAGAGCCCGGAACAACCATTGCCCGGACATTTTGAGAAACTTTTTTTCCTTTAATCACTTTGGATGCTTCAATTAAATCCTCTAATCGTGCATTGGTGCACGAACCAATAAACACTCTATCAATTTTAATATCAGTTATTGGTGTGCCGGGTTTTAGGTTCATGTATTGTAGAGATTTTTCAGCTGCCTTTTGTTGATTCAAATCATCCTTGGCAAAGTCTTCAGGAAAAGGAACTGATGCAGTAACATCACAGGTCATTCCAGGGTTAGTACCCCAACTAACCTGAGGTACTATTTTATCGATATTCAGAGTGTAAGTTTTATCAAATTTAGCATCAGAATCAGTCTTTAGGTTTTCTCGCCAATAATCAACAAGGAAATCATAGTTTTCTGGAGTGTATTCTCGATTTCTTAGATAATCAAAGGTTTTCTCATCAGGGGCAACTAAACCTGCTCTTGCTCCAGCCTCAATTGACATATTGCATATTGTCATTCTTTGCTCCATTGAAAGATCAGTTATTCCCTCACCAGAGTATTCTATTACAGTGCCAGTTCCTCCACCAGTCCCAATATTTTTGATTATGGATAAAATAATGTCTTTGGCAGTTACAGCATGAGGGTTTTTTCGTTTTCCTTCAACTTTAATCTCAAATGATTTTGGTTTTTCTAACCAAATTGTTTGTGATGCCAAAACATGTTCCACATCACTTGTCCCAATTCCAAATGCCAGAGCCCCAAATGCCCCATGTGTAGATGTATGACTGTCACCGCAAACAATTGTGGACCCAGGTAATGTTATACCCAATTGAGGGCCAATAACATGAACAATTCCTTGATTAGAACTGTTTATGTCAAATAATTTGATTCCAAAATCTTTACAATTTTTTTCCAAGGTTTTAATTTGAATAGAGGATGTCTGGTCCAGTATAGGTAAACCTCTATCGGTGGTTGGAACATTATGATCCATAGTAGCTATTGTTAAATCAGGTCTTCGGACCTTTCTGTTATTCATTCTCAATCCATCAAATGCTTGTGGAGAAGTTACTTCATGTACTAGATGTCTATCAACATAAATCAAGGAAGGTCCATTGTCTTTTTCGACAACAACATGAGAGTCCCAAATTTTTTCAAAAAGTGTTTTGCCCATTTTTAATCTAATCTGGTTTGTATTTGAACAAGCCACCTGCTTCAATTATTTTTCCAATGATTTCCGAAAATGGTTTCATTTTATAGGATTGATTTTTTGTTAAATTTTTAATTTCATTTAATTTGACATCAATATCGATTTCATCACCTTCAGAAATTCCATGATATGCATCTTCTTCAATTTCAATGGGAAGCAAAAATGCACCATCAACGGCATTTCTATAAAATATACGTGCAAAAGAAAGAGCAAGAACGGCCTTTATGCCTGAATGAGAAAGAGCTATTGGCGCATGTTCACGAGAGGAACCACAACCAAAATTTTTTCCAGATAAAATAAAGTCACCTTCTTTTACCTTTGAATGAAATTGAGGATCTAGTCCTTCCATGGCATGGCTTGCTAATTCAGAATAATCATGGATTTTTAAGTACTGGCCAGGTATTATGACATCCGTGTCAATGTTGTCTCGTTCATACTTGATTACGTTGCCTTTCATTTCAAATCCCTCGGATCAGTTATTTTTCCTGTTACTGCAGATGCAGCTGCCACAAGTGGGGAAGAAAGATATGTTTGTGAATCCACATGTCCCATTCGACCTGGAAAATTTCTGTTAGTAGTGCTAATACAAATTTCATCTTTTGCAAGCACTCCCATATGTGCACCGCAGCAAGCTCCACAAGTTGGAGGGCCAACTGTAGCTCCAGCGTCTAAAAAGATCTTAAGTAGACCATTTTCCATTGCTCTTCTATAGATGGAGATTGCTGCAGGTAAAACTTCGGTTCTTATCTTAACTTTTCTTCCTTTAAGGATTTTAGCTGCTGCTTCAAGATCCTCATATTTTGCACCAGTACAAGATCCGATATAGGATTTATCCAACTCAACATGGGGAGCTTCCCTAACAACAGATGTATTTTCAGGAGAAAAGGGTTTAGCTACAATAGGTTCCATCTCTGAACCCTCATATTCATAAATTTTCGAATATTCTGCATCGGCATCTCCCTTTACAAGATTAATGTTAGATGCTCCGCGACTTGTAAGGTAATCAACAACTTTCTGATCAGGCTCTACTATCCCAGTTTTCGCTCCTGCTTCGGTAGTCATGTTACATAAGGTCAATCTACTTTCAACTGACATTTCATCAATTCCACTACCTCCAAACTGCATTGTTTGATATGCACCACCATCAGTTCCAATATCCCCAATTATTTTTAAGATCAGGTCTTTGGCCATAACATGATCAGGTAATTTCCCATTAAGTTTGAAGTACAAAGTTTCTGGAACCTTAAACCAGATTTTTCCATTCAGCAAAACATATGCAATGTCGGTATGTCCCAAGCCAGCAGCGAATGCACCTAGTGCACCAGTAGTATTTGTGTGAGAATCTCCACCCACATACACCTCTCCTGGTAAAACCATTGCTTCTTCATGAGAGATGGTATGACAGATACCATATTGTCCCATTCCGTATTTGAAGTGTTTTTCTATCCCATAATTTTTTGTAAAATTTTGTAATTTGACAATATTTTCAGCAGAGATTTTGTCAGCAGATGGAACAAAATGATCTTCGGCAACCCACACTTTGGAAGAATCCCATAACTTGTCAACATTAATTCCTTGTTTCTTCAATTTATCAAAAACTTTGATTACCCCAGGACCAGAGACATCATGAACCATAACTTTGTCCACATTTGCAAATATAACATCATCAGGAGAAACTTGTTGTTTTCCTGAAGCACGAGCAAGAATTTTTTCCACAATATTCATAATCGAAAAAACTTGCTCTACAGATTAAAAGCTTTTCAGAAGAATAAAAAAGAAAGAAAACGAGTACAAATTATGTCACTTACTGTATTTCCCTTAGTAGCCACAAGAAAAAGAGAAGAGTTTGATGTTTTTGAGGCACTTTTAGAGACATTGAATAATAATCATCAAAATATCCAAGATGGTGATGTAGTGGTAATTTCAACAAAATACATCTCTAATTCGCAAGGAAGAATAGTGAATTTGGAGGACATAAGACCATCAAAAAAAGGAAATGAAATTTCCAAAAAGTTTCAAATGAACCCTCAAATTGCAGAAGTTATTCTTCGTGAGTCAGATAAAATTTTTGGAGGAATAACAGGGTTTGTCATTACCTCATCGGATAACATCATGGCGCCAAATGCTGGAATAGATAAATCAAATGCAAAGAAAAACCAAGTGATACTCTATCCCAATAAACCCTATTTGATAGCAGAACAAATTAGAAGAAAAATTTTCTTAAAATTCTTGATTCATGTCGGAATAATTCTTGTAGACAGTAGATTAATGCCTGCAAGAATCGGTACGTCAGGAATAGCAGTAGCTTGTGCTGGAATTGAACCTGTCTTAGACATGAGATCACAAAAAGATCTTGATGGAAATTTATTGAAAGTTACATTTCAAGCAGTTATCGACAACATCGCAACTATTGCAAATCACAAGATGGGAGAAGGAGCAGAATCAAAACCTTTTGCAATAGTTAGAGATTCTGGGGCAAAATTAACCGACAGAAAAATAAATCCATCTGAAATGGCAATCTCGCCGGACCAATGTGTCTACGTTAGAGGTTTGACAAATACGTAAATTTGATAAAATTTCCCTTGTGCTTTAAATAGAACCTTTCTTTTGGTCATTTTAATGGAGTACCTTACAAGTTATCCCAAAACAATTTCGTTTTTAGACGGACTGAAACATAGAATACATGTAGATAACAAAGAAGGAGTAGAGCAATTACATATCGTAGTAAAGAAAAATTTTGAGGATCTTTTGAAAATATTTACTTCAGAAGGGTTCACCAAAGTAAAATTCGAACATAAACAACCTGATCAAATTGGAAATGGATTAAACCTTAAACTGAAAAAACCTTGGGAAATGCATGTTCGTATGGTAGATTTAAAGAAAGGGTTAATCGGAATACATGCAGAAGTGGAGGTATCAAGAGATTATCTTCAACATTTATTTTCTCAAAGAACTCCTGTGGTTTACGAAATAGAAGAGATTTTGAAAAAGTATCAAGTAGAATACAATATCTGGCATGATAAAATTAAAAAAAATGTTCAAACTATTTTTGACAATTATAAAGTAAAGCTTTCAACACCAAGTTTACCAGTTTTCGCTTGGAAACCAATGTTATTTGTTATCGGCACCATCGGTATATTTTACATGTGGAAATATATCAACACAATTTAAGAATATTAAATTCCTAGAGTTTCTTCTTTAGTTAGTTCCAGAAAGACTTTGTCTCCTACAGACAACCCCATTTCTTTGTATTCATGCATCTCGAGTTTTAATTGAGTAATTCCACTATTCATTCCAAAACCACCTCCGCCAGATAGCATTTTGTTAAGGTCTTTCATCATATCATTCATGTTACTAAATCCCATGACTTTAGGCCCCCCAAATGGATTCTGAGGAGATGAGCCTCCTTCTTTGAGATCTTTTATGGAGGATAATGAAACTACAACATAAGGTGCGCCATCAGGGGCAGCATCAATGCTTTTTACAACAAATTCTTTCTTCATGTACCATGTATATTCTCATGCCTTATAATTTTAGTTTTTATTATTGAGTATTATTTGCCAGTATTTTGAACCTTTAATTAGAAATTTTATGAATTTGAATCAATGTCCGAAAAAGGTTTGAAAACTCATCTGAAATATTATGGAATTTCACCGTGGGAAATAGAAGTATTGTATAGTTATCTGAATGCAAGATTTTCTATTTCTCAGGAAGAAATTGAGCCAGAAGATGAAGATTTTGTAAGTTTTCTGGATTGGGAAATACCGTTAACATTCAATGAAGAATTTTTCAAATGGTTTGAATTCAAAAGATGGGAACAAATCAAAGCCGTCTTCAAAGAAATGAAAAGGCGAAGAGGGTCAGGAAATGCATTAAAAATTAAAATTAATTTTTTAGGAAATCCAAAAATTTGTTTTATCTTAGATACGGATGAAAAACAATGGTATGACAATGCAATTGAAAAATTAGATTTTGTTTTGGAATTACTTCCATACCACATGGACCCAGAAAAGTTGCCTTCAGATGTTTCAGAGTTGACTTATAGATTTGATCCTAAAGCTATAAGATGGCGTTTGAATTTTGCATCATCCAAAGAAAAAAAATATGTCTTCAGAGGAGACACTTGGGCTCCAATTAACTAAGGTCTTTTTGTAATGGCTCTAAAAGTTCATGTAATTCTTTGTATTTCGATTCTAAAAATTCCAATGCATCTGTTAATTTTTTTGACTTTCCGTATTTGTATCGAATTAATTCACGATGATGCCAAAACGTTTTTCCATCATCAACAGAAATAGTGGTAAAAAAGTCGGAACCTTTCAAGTTGTCAGGAAGTTTTACATCATATGGAAAAAGCAATTCAACTATAAACCACTCATCGCCGTCTGGATAGTCAGATCCAGTTTCAATATCAAAAAAAACATGTAATAAATCAGATTGCATCAATCCATCATCATTTATGGATGGGTGCTTTATTGCAGACTTTTTAAAATCAAGATTTACCAATTGAGGCTCAAAAAATCCCTTGATAATAGATTTTCTAAAAATTTTATTTGCTTCGTTTAGGTTCAACCGCAGAGTGATCTAAAAATAAACTAGACTATAACTTCTTAGGTCATATCTGGCCTAAACTTGAAGGGAGTCAAGTAATTGAGAGACATCTGTTGTAGGCTTTCCATCCTTAGAAATATTCTGTTTGGCAGGAGGATTTTCCAAATAATTGGGGATTTTATCAGTAAGTCTGTCTGTAAAGGGAGAAATCAAATCATTTTTGTAGAAAATCCCAGTTGGAATCTTGTTACCCCATTCTAATGATTTAATCAAGGCTTGTGCTAATTTTTCATCAACTTCGGTTTGGTCTGCATAATGTACCACAGGATCAAAATGAGTATCTTCTAGCTTGTAGATTCTTGAATGTCTCTCTGCTGCTTCTTTTGCTAAATCTGCTCCAGCATACCAATCTCTTGTATTGATGTCATTATAGGTAGGGCATGGTTGTAAAACATCAAGGAATGAAAGTCCTTTATGTTTAACCGCTTTCACAATGAGATCTTTTAGATGTCTCACATCATAAGAATATGCACGAGCCACAAAGGTAAATCCACTAGCTACTGCTAGACCTATAGGATTTACATTATAATTTGTGTTAGGGGAAGGAAGTGATTTTGTTTTTTCCCCCAATTTCAAGGTGGGAGAGGCTTGTCCTTTGGTTAAACCATAAACACCGTTGTCAAATATTATGTAAGTCATGTCAATGTTTCTGCGTCCTGCAGCTACAAAATGACCAGCTCCTATCCCTAAGCCGTCTCCATCTCCACCTACGGCAACTACAGTCATTTCTGGATTTGCAAGTTTTCC
>JAICHE010000020.1 GCA_025922755.1 Nitrososphaeraceae archaeon | reverse complement strand
TATACCCCTGAGAATCCCAGCAGAAAAAAAATCAAAAGTACACAAAACAAGATCAAAATTAGCCTCAAAAAAGCGCCCAAAATCATTGACGAAATCAAAAAAATGCAAAAAAATGTATTTTTAGTAGGCTTCAAGGCAGAAACAAATCTCTCAAAAAAAGATTTGGTAAAATCTGCTCAAAAAAAATTAAAAGAATCTGGTGCAGACATGATTATAGCTAACGATATTGGTTCTAAATATCAGAAAAATTCCTACAATAATGAGGTTTTGATTATAGGCTCAGGTAAAGTACATTCTTCTGGATGGAAAAAGAAGGAAAAAATTGCTAAATTTATTCGAAAAGAAATTGAACGTAAACTGGAATGAAAAAATCAGAACTTCGAAGACTAATTGCCAGATACCAAGAAATTCAATTAAAATTAAAAAAATCTCATAATGAAAAATTGAAAAAAGAATTAGAAGAAATTAGACATAGATATTTTCATGAAACAGGAAATAATCTTGAATCAGAATTACAAGAAAGACTAACACGAACTATCAAAAAGGAAAAAATGATTTGAAATTTAATCCAACAGATTACAAAAAAAGGAACATTACAATATGGAATGAAGTAGCTTCTCGCTATCATAAAAGATGGGCAAGTATTAGTCAGGGTCCATTTGCAAGTACATCAAAATTGGTTCAATTATTAGATATAAAAAAAGGTGATAGAGTTTTTGATCTTGCATGTGGGACAGGAGTAGTTACGAAAAAAATCATACAGAAGGTTGGAGGTTCAGGATTTATTATAGGTGGAGATACATCAGTTAAAGCAATAAAGATTGCAAAAAAATGGAATGGTAAAAAATTAAACTTGGATTTTGTAAATCTTGATGCTGAAACATTCCGTTTTTCAAAAAAATTTGATGTGATAACGTGTCAATATGCATTATTCTTTTTTCCAAATGCCCAAAAAGCACTAAAAAATATGAAAAAACATCTAAAGAAAGAAGGAAAATTAGGCATAACAGTGCATGGTGGAGCCCAAAAAGTTCCTTTTTTTAGTAGTATTTTTGATGCAGTAACAGAATTTATTCCTGATTATGTTCCTCCGGGTTCTCCTGATTTAGATAGATTCGGAACAAAAAAGGCTTTGAATAAGGAAGTAAAAAAAGCAGGATTTTCAAAAATTAATGTACAAGATTTTAATTTCAATTTTAATCCTGGAAAATTTGAAAACTATTGGCAAAATTACCTAAAGTATCTTGCAAAGCCATTAAAGGAAAAATTGGATGCTCTCGATAAAAAGCAAAGAAAGGATTTGAAGAATATGGTAAGAGAGAATGTAAAGTCCTTTACCCAAAATGATGGAACAATAAAGTTTCCTTGGGAAGTTTTAATTTTAACTGCAAAAAACAAAGATTGAGAAAATATGGTAAGAGATTCAAAAAAGAAAGAAGAAAAACCTAAAGAATCTCCATTTAAAAAATTCCTTAAAAAACGTGCGCCAGTGTACTTGGCTGTAATTGCTATTGTGATTATCTTTATCGTTCCAGAGTTAACAAAAGGGGATTTACAGAGTAATCTCCCACAAAATCTTTCTGATGAAGATAAACTTGTAGTGGATACTTTGATGTCTTACAACGGTCCCAACAATGAAGGATTAAGCATAATGGATGCAATATCTAATCAAATAAGTGAATATTACCCAAATGAAAAAATCTATGATAACAAAAACACCAGGGTAGATATTTCTGTAACCAATCTAGGGGAAGAAAACTACAAGGTTAATTTTGATTTTCAGTCATACAAAGAAGATCTTCATTATAATTGGAATGTAAATTTGCAGGATGGAAATATTGATGGAAATGATGAGGACTCGAAATACATTATAGATCTAGTTGATTTTTATGATTAAAATTTCAAAAATTAGGCTCAAATTGTTACCAAATCTTTTGTAAATTTATGCATGACAACTGGTTTTTCTTTCACGATCAAAGAATCTTCTATCCGAATCCCAAATTTGTTTGGAATGTAAATTCCAGGTTCAACTGTAATTGCCATGTTTTCTTTTAGTTTAGTTTCACTGCGATAGGAAACAGCGGGAACCTCATGTACTTCCAATCCAATCCCGTGGCCTGTGGAGTGAATAAAATATTGCCCATAATTTTTTTCTTCTATAAATTTACGGCATGCAAGATCCACATCTTTACAATCGACATTGGGTTTAGTAGCTTTTAATCCAAGTTCCTGTGATTCTTTGACAATCTCATATACATCACTTGCTTGTTTAGATATTTTTCCAATGGCAAATGTTCTTGTTGAATCAGAGACATATCCTTTGTATCTTAGTGTTAAATCAACTACTACAAGATCACCTTTCTTGAATTTTCTATGAGTAACCTGAGCATGAGGAAGAGCGCCATTTGGACCTCCTGCAATAATTAAAGGATTAAGAGTTGATTTGTATCCAGTATCAAACATCCCTTGTTTGATAGCATAGCTCATTAGGATTGCTTGTAATTCTGATTCTTTTTGACCAACTTTCATCTTTTTTGTGCAAATTTCAAACATATCATCAATTATTTTTGAACCCTTCTTGAGAATTTTTATCTCATTTTCATCTTTGATTATTCGAGAATTATAGAAAGGCTCAGTAGAGGAGATTATTTTGGGAAGTGATTTTTTCAATGAAGTCATTATTGAATAATCATTGCAATCAGTACATACTTTGTTTTTCTTTGTTTTTGAGATTAAAGTTGAAATTAATCCAACACCTCGCTCTCCTGTTATAACATTACAATCCTGGGATTCCTCTAATGCTCGTCCAACTTCTAGTTCTGGGGCAATAATTGTAGTATTTCCATCCTGTTCAAGTAATCCTATAGCCTCGCCCCAAAATCCTGTTAAATAGAATAAATTTTCAGGCTCAAATGTTACTAATGTATCACAATTTACCTTTTGAGCAAATTTAAGGAGTTTTTTTCGTCTTTCCTTCACAAAAAAATCATCTGCTTTTCTTAATTTATGTATGATGCAAAGTTTGTATATCCGGGTCGGGATTTGCAGAAACATGGCCGAAGAAAAAAAGAAAGTTGTTGCTTTACTTTCTGGCGGATTAGATAGTCAGCTTGCGGTACGAATGATGCAGGAACAAGGATTTGACGTATCAGCTGTTGCAATAAAAACACCCTTTTGTGATTTTGATTGTGGTCGAGGATGTGGATTTGAAATTAGAGAAAGAGCAGATGATCTTAATGTCAATTTAAAAACTGTATATCTTGGTGATGAATATATTGAAATGCTAAAGCACCCAAAACATGGGATTGGTGCAGGATTCAATCCTTGTGTTGATTGTAGATCTATGATGTTCGAAGCTGCAAAAAAACACATGGATGAAATTGGTGCAGAATTTATTATTTCAGGAGAAGTTCTAGGTCAAAGACCAATGAGTCAACATGCTCCAGCATTAAGAACCATTGAAAAAGATACAGGTCTATTAGGGAAAATTGTTAGGCCATTATCAGCAGGATTGCTTCCTGAAACAGATCCAGAAAAAGAAGGCCTTATCAAAAGAGAAAACCTTGGGATGATAAAAGGTAGGACTAGGAAAGCGCAGTTAGAAATGGCAAAAAAATATGGAATTGAAAATCCACCAAATGCTGGTGGCGGATGTTTGCTAACAGATCCTGCTTTTGGATTACGTGCCAAAGATTTGTTTGAACACATTGAAAATCCAACCATAAATGATATAGATTTGTTAAAAATTGGAAGGCATCTCAGACTAGATGAAGAAACAAAGCTAGTGGTTGGAAGAAACAAAGATGAAAATGAGATGATCAAGGCCATTGCATTACCTGATGATGTTTTGTTAGAAGCTCGTGATCATATGGGCCCCGTATCTATTTTGCGTGGAAAAAGTGCCGATAAACATATTTCATTTGCATCTTCAGTCACACTAAGATACTCTGATGCACCCAGAGATGAGCAGAGTTATGTCCGGGTAATCAAAGATAAAGCTCAAGATGAAGTGATTGCAAATTCTGCAAAAGAAGAATCTTACATTAAATTTAGAATCTAGGCGTGAAATTTTACTTAAATTAGCCAAAACTAAGGAAGAGTTTTTGAGGGAGTAGATCGCATTTTCATCAAGGATGCAAAAACAGGAAAATCCCACGTACTTGAAAGCAATCACGATACGGGATGCAAGTGATGTCCATTCGATAAAAGAAGACATCAAAAAGGGAATGATATTGATTTTGAGAGTAACGCCTCTTGCTCAAAAGGATGTTGAACAGCTTCGTAAGGTAGTAGAGGATTTGTATTCTATTGCCAAATCTGCCGGAGCAGATATCGCAAGGTTAGGAGAAGAAAGAATTATTGTTGCACCCTCCAGTATAAAAATCTGGAAACCTGAATATGATCTAAAATAATTTTATTGCTTCTTGAATTTGAGGATAGTGAGATGGAATTCTATACATTCTTCTAATATTCATTGCAAGATTTTCAGACTTTTTCCTTTCTCCATGATTTACAAGTACTCTTCTTAGCTTAGGTCTTAATCGTTGAACAAATGACATTAATTGATTATAATCACTGTGTCCACTGAATCCATCTAATTTTTCTACTCCACAATTTATGGTGACAACTTCAACTTTACCTTCTTTTCCAAGCATCGAAACTTGTTTTGATCCATCTAAAACTCTCCTGCCAAGAGTTCCATTAACCTGATATGAAACAAACAAAACCTTGCTTTTCTTATCGGGTGCAATATTTTTGAAATATTCTAAGACAGGACCACCTTCTAACATTCCAGATGTTGCTAAAATTATGCATGGAGAGTCTTCTCTTAGAGGTTCTTCTCTTGCATCTGCATGTTCAATATTTGTGAAGTATTCCGAATCAAATGGATTGTCATCAGTTTCTAAGATTTTTTGTTTTAGCTCTCTTGCAAGGTATTCTGGGTAGGATTCATGTATGGCAGAAGCTTCGGATATCATTCCTTCGGTAAATACAGGTGCTTCAACCATTTCACCAGATTTCATATAGTGATCAATTACCATCATAATTTCTTGAGCTCTTCCTACTGCTGGTATAGGAATAAGGACTTTACCGCCATCTGCCAAGGTGTTATTTACTGCATTAATGAATGAAGATTCTACTTCTTGTCTTGTTGGTTGAATGTCTTCTTTTAGACCATAGGTACTCTCTATTAGTAGAGTTTCAACCCTTGGGAAATTCCAACTTGCCGCTTCAAACAGAATACTTTTTCCAAATTTAATATCCCCAGAATAGACAAAATTATGATCACCATTTCCAATATGGAAATGACATAAAGCAGACCCTAAGATATGCCCCGCGTTTGCAAGCACTAATTTAATGTCAGGTGAAATATCGGTAACAGTTCCGTATGGAAGAGTAATAGTTTGTCTCATAATCTGTTTGACATCTCGTTCTGAATAGATAGGGTTTCTTCCCTGAGCAGCGGCAACTTTGATGGCATCTAATTGAATTAAATTCATCATTGGAAGAGTTGGCTCTGTACAATAGATAGGACCTTTGTATCCGTATTTACATAATGTAGGTAAAAATCCGGTATGGTCCAAATGAGCATGTCCAATTACAACCGCATCAAGTTCATCTAATGAAAGATTAAGTGAATCTAATCTAGGATATGCATCCATAGGAGATCTTGCCCCAGGATTAACCCCACAATCAATCAAAATTTTGCTTTCAGGAGTAGATAATAACATCGAAGACCTTCCAACTTGACCAAATCCTCCAAGTGTGAATAAGGATACTTCAGTTCTTTGAGAAAGTCTGGGCCTGAATATTTCATCTCCAATTTCTCGAAGCTGTCTGCTTCGATCTGCCGAAGATTGTTTGAGAGTAGCTTTAATGGTTTGGATAGTACGGGATGGGACAGTTGTTGCCTTTCTAACACGAATTTTCCAACCTGTCTTTTCGGTTACCTCTGCATGATTGAATTCTTTTGCATTTCGTTGGAGAAGCCAAGGTCTTTTTGCTTCAATTGATACCTCGCCTGTAGCTATGTCAAAGACTGTTCCTTGAAGTTTAGCATCTTCAGGTACACATTCTGCAATGATCTTTCTAGCCTCGTCCTCTGGTTTTCTAATTGATTCATCTGTTCGGATAACAATTCGTTTTT
Source organism: Nitrososphaeraceae archaeon (assembly GCA_025922755.1). GTDB lineage: Archaea > Thermoproteota > Nitrososphaeria > Nitrososphaerales > Nitrosopumilaceae > Nitrosomaritimum. The sequence continues at coordinate 5,788 of JAICHE010000020.1, read as the reverse complement.
TTATAATGTTTACAAGATTTGAAATTGTTTCATTATGTTCTAAAAGATAACGTGGTGAGTTCGTATAAAGGGCAATTCTAGGTCCTTCATATTCAATTTTTGTAAGATTTGCTTCTTTGGGAATACTTTGCAGTATAGTGGCCATTATATTTTGGCTAGTTGGTAATTCTTTTTCTTGTAATTTCCTTTGCATTAAATCACTAAAGTATGATGAGAGTTGTTAATTCGTTAATTTTCTAAAGTTCTATAATTGCTTTCTTTTGTTCATTTGTTAATAGGCGGAACCCATCTTTGTCCATGACAGCAATGTTGATTCCATCACCGGTACCAATGTTTCTTACAATAGCAGCTTTGACAGCTCTTAAAGCAACTTTTTTTGCTTCCTCTACTGTAAGGTCGGGGCGATATTCTTCTTCTAATAGTCCATACGCAACTGGAGATCCACTTCCAGTTGTTACATAATTTTTTTCTTCGACAGAGCCAAACATGTCTACATTAAACAATGCCGGACCATTTGCATCATATCCTCCAAGAAGTATGTCTGCCATGAATGGATAACCGCGATTTTGATGAAATATCAATGAACATAATCGACTGAGAGAATGGATTGAGATTGGCCCATGTTTTTCAACTCTATGAAGACTTGAATGATAACGTAAGATATCTACAATATTTTGAGCGTCAGCTACTCCTCCTGCCAAAGTTAGGCCTGCGTGATCATCGATTTTTTGTATTTTCATAGTATTATTGTTCGCAATAAAGTAGCCTGCGCTGGCTCTCATATCAGCACATAAAACTATACCATCTTTGGCTTTGATACCTACAGTGGTAGTTCCGTGGAGAATTTTTTCTTGAACATTATTTGACAAAAGATACACCTTTAGAGATATTGTAAGTGGCATTCACCCTTTTAAATAACTTTTTGATCTCTTGAAATGATAAATAGTGACAAAAATGGAAAAACGCATGCAATCCCATACCATGGAATTACCAAGACTAATTGTTGTGGGTGAGAAAAATATCTCTGAATTTGGAGAATTTCTTGTGTCATTAAGTAAGCCAAAAAAAGTTTCTTTAATTTCTGGGACCAATGTTAAAAAAATCCTCAAGCAAAAAATTGAGAAATCGTTAAAACAAAAACATATCAAATTTGTGTGGCATACTTCAAAAGATAATCAAATTAGTTCATTAACTCAAATTCAAAGGGATGTAAAAAAAGACCATAGCGATCTAGTTGCAGGCATTGGTGGCGGTCGTTCGGTAGATACTGCCAAAATGGTGTCATTTAATCTAGATATTCCATTTGTCAGCCTTCCCACTGCGGCTTCTCACGATGGAATGGCAAGTCCTTTTGTTTCTGTGAAAAGTGACAAGCCTCATTCAATTGTAGCAACTGCACCATTGGGAGTCTTCGTAGATATTGATGTAATAAAAAGAGCTCCTGCAAAGCTATTGGCAAGTGGATGTGGGGATCTAATTGCCAATATTATTGCAGTTAAAGATTGGCAGCTAGGTCATAAAAAAACTGGCGAATATTATGGAATGTATTCTGCAGATTTAGCATTGATGAGTGCTAAAATTGTAATGGAAAACTCGAGAAAATATTCCAAAAAAGGATTAGATGCAAGAGTAATTGTTGAGGCCTTAATTAGTGCTGGTGTTGCTTCATGTATTGCTGGAAGTAGTAGACCATGTTCTGGTGCAGAACATCTTTTTTCTCATGCACTAGACAAAATTGCACCCGGTAAAGGACTACACGGAGAAAAATGTGGTATTGGCGCTATAATGATGGCAAAACTTCAAGGTCAAGATTGGAAAAAAATCATTAAAACGTTAAAGGAAGTTGGTGCTCCTACAACTGCAAAACAAATTGGGTTGACAGAAGACCAAATAGTTGATGCACTAATGATAGCTCAAGAACTAAGACCTGAAAGATATACAATTTTGAAAGAAATTGAAATGACAGAACAAAAAGCTACAAATCTAGCAAAGAGTACTAATGTAATTTGAATTAAGCAGTTTTTGGTTCGGGGGCTTTTTCTTCTTTAGATTCTTTCTTTCCTGCTGTTTCTGGTTTTTTGCTTTGGGCTTGTTTGTTTTGGTATGTTTCAACGAAGTTGATTTTTTCTAAAGTTGGTACAAATTTGAAAATATCCATTTGGATAAAATGCTTCATTATTTGAAGTCCATCTGCTCGGAATATTTCTTCAGGAATTGAGATATTTGCCTCTTTTTCTTTAATTGTGAAACTTACTTTAGAATCTTCAACTGGTAATCGATTTTTTAAAATTCCATCTATTTTGTCATTTTCAGAATCAAGTGATTTGATTACATTTACATCATAAAGAATTGTTTTACCTGCGTATTTGTGATTGTAATCAATTTGTACTCGGCCTGAGCCAATAAAACGAATAATTCCTCTTTTGTTATCAATTTCAATTGTATCGCCTACTGTAACTTTGTCAGCATCTTCACCAAGTTTTCGAATTGGAATCATTCTCACTTTTGTTGAATCACGCTCTCCGAAACCTTTGTCTGGAGTAACTTCAACTGTAAGTTTATCCCCAACTGCAGTTTTTGTTAATGCTTCATCAAGTCCTTTTAGAACTGGATAAGAAACTTCACCTACTGAAACTAATTTTGGAGAATATTTTACACCAGATTCGTGAATTGAATGTTTTTTTGCTTCTTCTTCGATGGTGGTATCAAATACTTCGTCGCTATCTTTTACCTTTGCAACATAATCAATTAGTATCAAAGAACCTTTATCGAAAGTCAATGTGTTCGCTCTCGAATTTCCTTATATTAAGTTAACATGGTTTAGAGAGCTTTTAATTTTTCTTCTGCAGTTTTTAGACCTGCTTGGGCATCTACTTGATATCCCATCATTGCTAATGTGGAGGAAATTGCAGAAATAGTTCGCATTACATGATATGGGCTAACTTCACCCATACAACCAACTCTGAAAACTTTTCCTTTGAGATTTCCAAATCCTCCAGCAACAAGAACTTTGAATTTGTTAGCAAGTGTATTTCTGAAGGTTTTGTCTTCAAGGCCTTCAAGATAATTTAATGCAACAATTGAGATTGAGCGATCTTCTTCTTTTGCAAATGGAGAAAGACCCATTGCACTAAGTCCAGAATATAACGCATCTGAACAAACTTTATGACGATTAAAGACATTTTGTAGACCTTCTTCTAGTAAAATTGAGAGAGCTTCTCTATATGCATAAAGTAAAGGTAATGCAGGTGTAAATGGGGTGTGTTTTTCTTCATCATAATATTTGAAATATCTTGCTAAATTGAAATACATTGTAGGTGGTGGATTCTCAATCATATACTTTTTAGCTTTAGCACTAACTGAAATTGGCGAGATTCCTGGTGGTGCAGCTATTGCTTTTTGTGCACCAGTCATACATACATCTATGTTCCATTTATCTACTGGAAGTGGTGCTCCTCCTAGCAAAGATACAGAGTCTACTACATAAAATGCGTCATTTCTTGATGTCAAGTCAGATACCTTATCGAGATAATTCACCATCGTTCCTGTTGAAGTTTCATTGTGAACAACATAGAATGCTTTGACATCCTTGTTATTGTCAAATGCTTCTTTTACTTGATCAAAAGTTGCATTTTGTCCTGGTGGAGTTTCAAGTTTTACAACATTTGCACCTTGACCTTCAATTAATTGAGATAACCTGTTACTAAATTCACCGTTAACGGGAATAATGACTTTATCGCCCTTCTTTATCAGATTAACAACTCCTGCTTCAACAGCACCGGTTCCAGATGCGGATAATGCTACAATATCATTTTTAGTTTCGAAAACTTGTTGTGTTTTATCTACCACATCAGTGTATAACTCTACAAAATCATCACTCCTATGATTAATTATTGGTGCAAGCATGGCTCGCATTACTCTATTAGGTACATTTGTTGGTCCGGGAAGCATTGATAGATATTCCATTTCTTATCTCCAATGGGACATCTTTTGGGTTTTATTTATAATTAGAGATTTTTTAGCCTCTGTTTAGCACTAATTTGATTTAGGAATTTTTTAGTCCCATAAGGAACCAAGTCTTCCCATTTTTGATCGCTAATAATTAAATCTCGAATATTGGTTCCAGACAAAATATCTCTTTTTGTAAACGGTATAGATGATACTTTCTTTCCTCGTTTAGAATAAAGATATTCAGTCATTTCGTCATTAGTAAATATGATATCAAATTTAGGAACGATTGTATCTATATGTTCGACCCACTTTTGGTGATTTTCAAAATCAGGTATAAAATAAATCTCAATTTTATTTTTAATTGAATCATCAATTGAATCCAAAATCATTTGTTTACGTTCCTCAGCTGAAAAGGGATTGTTTTTTTCAGGAGGTTTATTCGAACTTCCCAAGCCTATCCAAAGTTTGTCTACTTTTGATAGTGCAAAATGCAAAGCATCAAGATGTCCCAAATGAAATGGTTGAAATCTTCCAATAAGGAGACCATTCATAGTAAAAGGTAGAAAATTTCATTTTAAAAAACTATCATAAAGCAAGTGTTTCTTGAAATATTATGGAATTTTTAGAAATTGATGGCTCGTTTGGAGAGGGCGGAGGCCAAATTGTTCGTACGGCAATTACATTGTCATGTATTTTAAACAAGCCAGTAATTGTAAAAAATATTAGAAAAGGCAGGAAAAATCCAGGTCTTAAACCTCAGCATGTTATGGCTTTAAAAATTCTTGAAAAAATTTGTAGTGCAAAATTAGATCATGTAAAAATAGGAGCAACAACTTTGAAATTTATTCCAGGTGAAGTGAAAAGCATAGATCTGAAAGAAGATGTTGGAACTGCTGGAAGTATTGCATTAATTATTCAAGTTTTAATTCCAGTAGTTGCCATTTGCAAAAAAAAATTAAAACTAACCATTAAAGGTGGAACTAACGTTCTTTGGAGTCCTACAATAGATTATTCCATGATTGTTTTAAAGGAATTGTATTCTAGGATGGGAATTGATTTTTCTTTAAACGTAATTAAAAGAGGATACTTTCCAAAAGGAGGTGGGATAGTAGAGTTGGAGGTTTTTCCTTGTAAAAAAATTAATCCAATTATTCTTGATAAACGAAGTACAAAGAATGTAAAATTAATCTGTTCTTATTCAAAATTACCCTCTGAACTAATTTCAAATAAAGTTGAATTAATCGAGAAGAAATTAATTGAAAATAATTTTATTGTTGATACAAAAATTAAAGAAGAACACGCATTAGATTCAGGTGCATTTCTTTTGATTAGTAGTATAGATACAAATTCAATCATTGGGATCGATTCTTTGTTTAATTTAAAACAAAACAAGTTTGATTTAGATTTGGATAAATTCACTCATGCAAATCATAGTGTAGATGAGCATCTTGCCGATATGCTTGTGTTACCGGCAAGCCTTGCAAATGGAATGACAGTTTTCCAAGTGGACAAAATTTCAAAGCATTTAGAGACAAATCTGTTTGTTGCCTCAAAAATCACTGGTTGTAAATATGGGATTGGGAAGTTGCAGGATGGTTTTGAAGTTAGAATCGAAGGGATTTCATACCCCAGCGTCAAGTAAAGCTGCAAAAAATAGAATTGCAACAGACAGTACTACTGTGATCTCGCCTAAAATTATGATTTTTTTCCTTAATTTTTGAATTTGTTGTAGTGGCATCTGTTTAGACATGACTTGCTCTTCTACGTCTTTTCGAATCACACGAACATGGACAGCATAGGTTATGATTAAAGAGATTACTAAAATAATTTTAATTGT
>JAICHE010000019.1 GCA_025922755.1 Nitrososphaeraceae archaeon | reverse complement strand
CTCTTAATTATTAGGGTTTTACAATTAATAATTTCTAAACTTAGAGTAATTTAGACAATTAGGAAATATGTGATCTTAACCTGCCTAAATTAAAACCCAGTAATCTTGTAGGATGAAAAATCCAATAGAGTATTGGTGTTTGTAATATGAATTATTGAGTTTTGTATATCTAAAACTCCAAAAAATTCCAAGCCTAAACTTACAATTGCGATTACAAATGCAATAAGGGCAATAAGCATAACAATAGTTAGACCTCTCATATGTTATGAAGCATGTTTTCTATTTTTTAATTTTTCATGTTTAATCAAATAGGTAAAAGAGACTAAATAAGTAACACCTATGACAATGGTTCTAATCTTATTTTGATATGCATTCCCTTTCCATGAGCACGAAGATCTTTTTTTGTCTCAAGAATTTTCCATTTCTTTTGATTTAAGGAAATTTTGGAGTCCAAGTTATTTTTAAAATGATTAATTAGATTGGAAGGTAAACTTTCAAAATTAGCATATTTTGCTATGGTCTTTTCCTTTCCTTCAACCCATTGTGTAAATTCTATAAGAGTTGCTTCAAAAAAATCGTCGTGAGGCATCATATTGTTTAATAAAAATGAGTTTTAATTGTTAAGTAGTTTTTCAAAAAACAACAGAGAATTTTTTTATTTTTGAAATTAAATGAGAAAACGAATCAAAATCTACTTCCAATTTTGGATTAGTTTAAAAAATAGGAAGAATCTAACGATCTATTTTCTTCATTTGTTTAGTTATTGACTCAATATTGTTTTTCCAAATTTTGATGAATGCATCTTGTTTTTCGATTTGCTTTCTGATTCCAGTTATTTCTGTGTCTTTGGCTAATTTTAATTGCTTTTCAAGTTGAGTTTTACAATCGGTATAAAATTTTAGTTTGTCTTTAGATTCCAGTAATTTTTTTTCTTGATATTTTTTTACCTTTTCTTTAAGAAAATTCAAGATATATTTGTCAAGGTCATGAAGTTAAAAAATATTATATTTCAAATTCCTAGAAAATCAACTTAAAACTAGGCATAGGCAGCACTTTCCTTTTATACTAAATTGCAAATACCGTCTTTGTTCAAATTGAACAAACAGATGGTTATGATTTTCATTAAATAAATAAAATAATGAAAGTTCTTCACGTAGATGATTCTCCAGAGATATGCCAGCTTTATGCAGACATGCTAGCTACAGAAAATCATGAAGTTCAAAGTGTCAATAATGGAAGAGAAGGATTGGATCTTGTTTTGAAAAATAATTATGATTTGATTCTTCTTGATATATGCATGCCAAAATATAGCGGTATGGAATTTATTCATGATTTGAAAGCAGAAAGACCTTCGGAATTAAAAAAAGTGATAATTGTGAGCGTCTTAGAATTAACCGAAAGTCACAGAAATGAACTTTTAAAACTAGGGATACATTCTGTTGAGGAAAAACCTTCAACTATTCAAAAATTAGAAACGATAAAAAAAGATTTACAGTTAAGAAAGTAAGAGAATTTTTCTAAAGTATTAAAATTCTTAAAAAAATCATCTAAAGATTTCAAGAAGATCCTGATTTTAAAAAATATTTGAAATATAAGGTAAAAAAGAAAAAATGTTTTCCCTATTGGAAGGGATCTATGAAGGGACAGTTGACTATATGATCAGAGTCCATTGGTCTTGCAAGTCCCACTGAAATCAATCCTGCCTGTTGATAGGCATCAATGTCTGCTTTTGTTTCAAGAACTGCTGCACTAGTTGGGTCTTCCCAATTAATCATGAATATTCTCCACATTGGAGAATAGTTTGCATCACCAGGTCCGCCTGCTGCAATTCCTGGTTGGAATCCTAGTGGACCTGATCCTGTAATGCCATTTGCAAATTGGAAAAGATCAACTGCTGCAGAGTTTGCAATCAAGCTAGCAGATGTTGGTGCATCAACTACTCCCATCATCCCTGCCGGACCGCTTGGAGTAGCATCAGTTACGATATAGTAGATTGTCCTACCATCAGGCCCCCAACCTCTATGAGCTATGAAAGTTACAGTCATCTCTTCTGTGTCAATGTCTAGCACTTGCCCACCACCATATGGTGTGTCATCAGCCAGTGTCTTGTCTTCTTTTACCATCATCTGTCCATCTGGCCAAACAATCTGTGGCATGTTTAGAACAACTGGAACTGTAGATAGTGTAACTTCGCCGGCATCTTCAGCTGTCATGATGCTTTCTTCAGAGTCTAAGATTCTAGGAGTTGTATTGTCATTCCAAGTCACATGAACATGTGCGGTCAGGGCGCTGTATATTTCGGGCTGAGCTGGCGTACTAGTAAATACCTCACCTTGGAAGCCGTGAACACCGTCACCTGTTACTCCGTTTGTGAACATGTAGGTTGTAGATAGTGCATCATCTGGCGTGTTTGCCAAAAGTGGTGCAAGCTCTACTTTCCATCCTTGGTTTTCAGTGATTATTTGAGCATGTGTGGGATCACTAGAGTCAGTTATGATAAAGTAAACTGAATCACCGTTGTAGAATCCCTGATGCATTGGAATGGTTGCAGGAACGTTTGCTCTTGATAATGTAAGTAATGAACCTGGAGAGGCGATTTCTTCTCCTTCAACCAGAGTTACATTGTCATTAGCAGAAACAATTGTTCCCCATCCTCTAGATTCTATTTTCTTTGCAGAAGACTCATGCAGACAAGCATGATTTCCTGTTTGTGTTTTTTTCACAAGAACATCTCCATTTTTACAAGTTACCATATCAATTGCAAATGATTCAGAAATGATGTTTGGACTTACAAACACCATCAGTAAAGAGAACATTGCAATAATGGTCAATTTTGTTGTAAAATTTGATGTCATTGATTGTTCAAAAATCAAATACTATAAAGGATTTTTACCAAGTCTTAGATATTTATGATTCATCCAAGAATTTGAAGAATTTTTTTGGCAGTGTCGTCAATATCCACATTAGGTTCGGCTGAAACAAAAAGAACCATGCCATCAACCAATATTGTAATAGTAACCACATTAGTCCTTCTAGCGGCTGCATAGGTGACTGGACCCAAATTTTCATCAAAATCTTGTCTTGTTCTTATTCTAAGAACAGCTTCGATGAACATTTTCTTTCTTTCTTCCTCATTTTTTAGAGGTGTAACGTCCTTTCTGAAACTACCAGCAATCTGGTTTCCCATCATGTCCAAAAATCCAGCAAATCGGATTTCAGGCTCATTTGCAAGCAAATCACACTTCTTTTGGAGGTTTTGTTCTTCTGAAGACATATTTTACATTCCAATTTTTTGAGATAAATATAATCTATTGATTTTCAGGTCTGATAGCTTTTGATGTTTTCGCAAATTTATGAAAAGAGATTCGATAATCACATTCTTTCTGAAAATTTTTTTTTGGCAAAAACTGTTCCAATCATACCAGAAACAGCTCCAGGAATAATTGTCATCAACCACACATTCCCAAGTATATCTGCAGAAGAATGAATTACATCATATGAAAAAACATCATTAAAAACATAAAATTCTAAAAATGTCATAGCAAACATTGGGAAAGAAAAAACAAAGAACATAGACCCCAAAATTGCTCCAGAAATTTTATCAGCATTTTTTTGAACAAATTTATTTGAGCTTTTATTCAAAACATAATCTGCAGCTATTGCGCTAATCATTGGTGCAACAAACCATGGAAGGTAAAACAAGAGTTTTTCTGATGTTAAAATATTTGAAGTGATATTCATGGTGAGAAAAACCAAAGATGCCGCACTTGCTGCACCAAAACTCTGACTTGTTTTAGACATGGACCAAAAAACTAATGAAAATCCAAAAGGAAGAACAGATACCCCTAAAATCAATGCAACTACGGGATTTGGATTGAAATTATGGGTGTCACCCTCAGATATTGGAAGAACAAAGAAAAAGATTAGCCACATTACGCTAAACCAGAAAACTCCAAAAGATATTGGAAGAATAATTTTTAGAAAATTGTTTTTCCTTTTAGTCTCAGAGTGAATTCTTGCAAATCCTATGGTCGATCCAATGGATACCATCATAATTCCTACAGCAAGTGCAAGATGTGTGGGGCTAAGAAGTCCATCTATTCCAAAAGCTTCATGCCAATAGAAATCTCCAGGACCTGCAATTATTTGCATTAGGGAGCCAATTATGATAATTTTAGTACCAAACACAAATGGACGTCCTCGAATATTCTTGTGAACTAGAAAAAGAGTCAAGCCTAGGATTGCAGCCACCAGACTAATTCCCACGCCAGTATACAGAACCATGTGGGAGGGAGTGAAGAATGTTTCAGGGGTTCTCAGTAAATGAGATGTGATATCCCAACTAGCGCCCCACATGGAAAGACTTACTCCAACTAATGCAATTACGAAGGAAATTAGAAATAATTTCTGTACATCAAATTTTAAAAGAGTTGTTTTTTCGGTTTTCAATTATTGAAAATAAAGATGACATGTTCATAAATTCTTCTAATTATAATTTGATGGTAAACTAAAAAACACCATTTAAAACGATTGGGCAAAAGTTGCCCAATCATAGGACGCAAGGCCAGATAATAGACAAACACGCTACACTATCACTGGTTAGTTTACAGAGTTTTTCTTCAAAATTTACTTAAAAGGAACACGTAGAAATTATTAGTATCAAACATTAGTATTGCCTAAATACTTTTTTGAGAAAACAAATGTAATTGGAGCTGTCACCAAATAACTGAACGTTGTTGGTCTTAAGATCCAATTTTAAAAAATTGCTTCAAGTGAAAAATAGGATCAGCTAATTTTGAAATAATTAATATCCAGTGAAAAATTCAGAGAGTTGTTAAATATGAGAAATGAATCGTGTCGTAACTGTGGAAACACCATTTCGGTTTTAAAATATTGTGAGGTTTGCAAACAACCAAAGCAGCTTAGATGTGACAAGTGTTCAAAATACGTTGATGATCCTATCCATTCTAATTGTGATACAGTAACTGCAGGATGTAGTTGACATAGAAATTTTTTACAGATTATTTTTTCGCCATAACTAAATCTACTTTATACTGTAGTATAGTTCTTGGGTTTAATGTAAGATTCCATGTTAGATTGGATGGTTTATCGGTACCATGAATCATTTGGAATCCGTAATTTTGTAATTTTTTTCTCAGTGTTGCCTCATCAAGTGGTTTTCGTACAGAGTTCTTTCCCCTATCATAATCATAAGGATCAGTAATTACCAAAAATCCTTTTGAAATTTGATTTTGGATTTGCTCTAAAAATTCTGTAGGCTCCACTAGTTCAAGTAGATTAAGTGCCAAAATTAAATCAAATTTCGCACCCCCAAATAATGGAGAAAGTGAATCGGCTACTACATAGTCCAGGTTATCTTTAGAGTTTTTTTGAGCAATTTGGATTGCACTAAAGGATCGGTCAACTCCAAAGACATTTTTGCTTGATTCAGCTAAAAATCTACTCATTGTGCCAATAGAACAACCGTATTCTAAGGAAATTTTTGAGAATTCAATGTCTTTTATCCGTTTTTTAATAATAGAATAGAATTTGGATCTTTTGCTGTTTTGATAGATATTTGTCCATCTTTGTTCAAGAAGGGAACGGTCTTCAATATTCTGGATTTTTTTTGTAAGTGATTTTTTTAAAAAAGATTTCATTTTAGGAGAAACCAAATTAACAAGTTTGCCTCCAAGAGCCCTTCGATTTGATATGTATGATGAAAAATCGTCCCAAATGATAGGAATTCTCTCAATTATCGGGTAAATGCATTCACAATTTGTACAATAAAGGAAACCTTCTTCAATTTCCTTATGTTTTTTAAAAGCATCTAATTCTAATTTTGAATTGCATTTTATGCATCGAAGATAATTCAGAGTAAATTCTTTCAAGAGTTAGTGATGGTTCAATTTTTTTGAATTAATAGTTTTTTTAAAATTCTTTTCAAGATAATATTAAATGTAGTTTCACTCGACTAAAATTAAATGACTGAATATGATGAGTTTGCTGAAGCGCTAATTGATCAACTTGCAGTGGAGATTAATGAGGAAAAAGAAAACTCAGATTTAGCCTCAAAAATTGATGAGGATTTATCATTTAATTTTACTTTTGATTCTTTGGAAGATGCAAGTAAAGAAATTTTTCCATGGGTAAAAAATCAGATTAGTGGTTTTACTGGATTAACTGTTCCTGAAACTACCAAAGTACAGTTTCCAGATTTAATTGAATTAAAAAAACTAAAAGGAAAAAGAATCTTTACTTCAGATGATGCAAGAGAATTTGTAGATTCCCTTGTAGAGGGAATATCAAAAGAAGATGTTGGGAAAATCGCTAGCTTGATGAAACAAGATACCATAAAATATTTAGTTTATTCAACTTATGCAAAGAACTACATATCAAAAATTTCAGTGACTTTTGGAGATTATTTAGAGGATACCATATATCTAAACAAACTATTTTTCTCCATCTTACCAAAAATAAAATTATACAGTCAGGGTCCACCTTTTGAATCTGGCTATGAGAAAATAAAATCAAGTTATGTTGGAGGAATCAAAATGGCAATGATGGAAGAATCCATTCATGCTATTCAACACGAACTTCACAAGAGCAATAAGGAAGCAGTGAAGAAAGTAAACGAAGTCTACGAGGATCTAGCAAAAATAATTTTGGATCTTGATGATCAAACACTTTCAAATATTTTTGAGTACATGAATTTAGAGCATGTTCCAGATGAATTTCCAATTGCAAAAAGAGCAAATCTCTACTTTGTTCTAAATCCAGAATATTTCATTTTAGGAACACTTCCGCCAGATCAGATGGCAACAAAGGAGGGTCAAATCGATTCAAAGTTGGCAGAAATGATACCTCAATTGCCTGAGATTTATCGAAGATGGCTAAAACCCAGACAACAACAGCATGCGGCTATGACAGTTATCCAAGGCATGGCTAGCTTTGCGATAAGAAATATCCTAAAAGATGATCCAGATTTTAAAAACTATCTTTCGGTGTTTAAGGGCACGGATCTTGCAAGTTTTATGGCTCAAAAGGATATGGGAATTAGTTTTACAGAGTCAATTTATGAAAAATTAGGCAAAGAAACCTTCAAAAAATTAATCGATGACCCTCCAGATATTCTAGAATTGAAGGATTCACGATTATACCTCAAAAGGATACTTGAATAATTGCAAGGAAAATTTGATCCCTTTGTAGCAGAATGGATATCGTTTGTTACCAATCCAAACTTTAACTTGGTAGAAAAATGCCTCAAATTTGCTCAAATTTTGGAATATCCTGATTTGGATATTGAAAAATACATACAAAAAATCAATGTAATGGGAATGACGTTAAAGGAGTCAATTAGCGATGTGAAAAACCCCACTTACTTGATATCAATTTTAAACGAATTTCTTTTTGAAAAACTTGGATTTATGGGAGATATTGATGACTACTATAATCCAAAAAATAATTTCTTAAATGAAGTTATTGATAAAAAATCAGGATTGCCAATCACATTATCAATATTGTATGCAGAAATTGCAAAGTTTATTGGACTGAATTTAAAAATAGTAGGATTTCCAAGTCATGTTTTGGTAAAATATGATGAAGAAATGATTTTAGATCCATTTCATGATGGGAGACCAGTAGACATTGATGATTTACAAGAAATACTAGATAGAAATTTTGACGGACAATTAGAATTTGAACCAGAATTTTTAGACGAGATAAAAGCAGAAAAGATTCTAGTTAGACTTGCACGAAATCTAAAAGTATCATATTCACAATCATATGCGCATGAGAAAGCTCTTAGATGTGTTGATATGACATTGGCAATAGAGCCAGAATCTCCAGAAGATATTCGAGACAAAGGATTGCTAGAGGAAAAATTGTTGAATCATAATACAGCGTTAAAATATCTAAACAGCTATCTAGAGCTAAATCCAAACGCAGAAGATGTAGATTATATTTTAGAAATAATTAGAAACATTAAGACAAAAATTAATCAATGATTGAATCTATATCTTGTCCTTTTTTTATCAAACTGATTTCATGTCGAGCAATTTTGTTTCTCAGTGCCCTTTTCATTAAGTCGACTTCACTACGAAGTAAAGCAATCTCATCTTCTAGTTTTGCTACTCTCTCATAGATTGTTTCTGCATCAGAACTCATGATTATTTATCATTAAAAAATTGTCTTAAAAAGTTATGGGTAAATTTTTTGATGGACAGGTTAGCTTTTTGAACTACAATTCAAATTCTTGTCTACACTTTTCGCATTTGCCTCTTTCTTCGCCCGGTTGGCCAAGTATGAAGATTTTACCAATAGTCATGCATTCGGGACACATTCCGGTGGTTGCGTTTTTAGGTCCGCTTCGTATAATTTTCTGAGTTTTTCTTCGTCCCATTGTTTCCTTACCCGTAATCGGTATATTAAATTTAATTTAATGGCGCGGGGAGGGGGATTTGAACCCCCGTGTCCAGAAGGACATAGGATTAGCAATCCTACGCCATACCGGGCTAGGCGACCCCCGCACAAAAGATGCTTGAATTAATCTGTAAATAAATTCATTCGTCGCCAAATTGGCTATAATTAGTAACAATATCATCTATTGGAACTCTTTTTCCACCGACAATCTTTAGATCAACTTTCACTTTCATATCCTCAATAGAGATAATGTTGTATGTGTTATCAAATAATCCCCTTACTCGCTCAGATGTTGCAGTTCCAGCATTTACTACCATTAGTTTGCCAAAATTCCATACCCAAGGGCGATGTTTGTGTCCACATAAAACTAGGTCAACACCAGTATCTAAAATGGTTCTTAGAACATCACCTGCATCCACTACTGTCAATTGATCCGATCCAGTATCAGGAATTGCAACAAGATGATGGTGCATTGCCAAAATCTTGACCTTGTCTTTGTACTTTTTCATTGTTCTCTCCAACCACAAGTTTTGTCTATACCCTACCTCTCCCTCATTTCTGTCGGGTCGAGCGGTTCCAAGTGTAACCAAAACAACTTTATCATTTAATTCATTAACTGTTTCAAAAGGAAAATATTTTTTGAATAGTAAATACCCCGTGTTTCGATAGTCATGATTTCCGCTGATAGTGATAATTTTTTTGGCATGGATTTTTGTTAGAAGATCTTTACATTGTTCATATTCTTTCATCAGGCCTTCATTGGTTAGGTCACCAGTTACAACAATAAAATCAGGGTTTAGTTGATTTACTTCATTTACCAGAGTTTCAAATTTTTCTGGAAGGAATTGAGAACCCACATGTAAATCAGAAATTTGTACAATTATCATTTTAATTATTGTTGTAAGATTATTTAATAAACTATCACCAATTGTTTAAGAAAATCAATTTTTAATCTCAAGGTAGAATTAAATAATAAACCAATCAAATTTTGCCAGTTTTGAGTAAAAAGGCAGCTGTAATGAAGGGAGATGGAATTGGTCCAGAAGTCGTAGATTCAATGCTCAGAGTATTAAAAGAATGTAATTTTCAATCAGAATTAATTCTATGTGAAGCAGGTTCAGAACAGTGGGATAAAAACGGTAGAAAAGACCCATCATACATACCAGATGCAACCATGAAAACTTTGGAAGAAGCAAATTGCTGTTTCAAAGGACCAACTACTACGATACCAGTTCCAGGAGCGCCAAGAAGTGTTGCAGTCACATTAAGACAAAAATTTGATCTTTATGCAAATATCAGACCAACAAAAACTTATGATAGATTAACCCCAGATAGAAAACTTGATTGTGTATGCTTTAGAGAAGCAACTGAAGGACTCTACACCGGAGTAGAGGCAAAAATTACAGATGACGCAGCAATTGCAATAAGAAAGATTACCAGACAAGGAAGTAGAAGATTAGTTGATTCTGCAGTAGATTGGGCAAATAAATTCAACATGAAAAAGATGGTTGCAATTACAAAAAGAAATATCCTAAAACAGACTGACGGGATATTTTGGGACGAAACACAAAAAGCAGTAGAAGGAACTGGGATTGAATTATCAGAAATTTATATCGACAACATGGCTCAGCAGATGGTAATTGCAACTGAGCAGTTTAACGGTGCAGTTTTGGTTAGTACTAATTTATTTATGGATATCATCTCCGAGCTTGCATCAGCTCTTGTAGGTTCAATTGGATTAATTTACTCTGCAAATATAGGTGACAATTATGCAATGTTTGAGGCAGCACATGGAAGCGCTCCACAATTTGCAGGGCAAAACAAAGTAAATCCAACTGCAACTGTACTTTCAGGGGCATGGATGGCAGATTATCTAGGTGAAAGAGACATTAGAGACGCGATCTTTGCCGCAACTGAGCAAGTCATTAATGAAGGAAAGTCAGTAACTTGGGACATTGGTGGAAGTGCAACCACTTCGCAAATGACTGACGCAGTCATAGAATATGCTAAAAACAATCTTAGAAAATAATTAAGTTTTTACAGATTCAACTAAAATTAATTCTTCAAAAAATAGTTTTTTCCTTGACACAATTTGTGATTTAAGGCCAGATTTGTGCGTATAATCTATGAGTTTTTGATAGTTTGAAAGAGAGGAGGTTACAAAGATGAATTTTCCCCCGGATTTTATTTTATCAAAAACCGAATCAAAGATTTTTTTTGGAATTTGAAATCCTTCTTTCCCTCCATCTGTAGCAACGTCAATGATTTCTTCTGTTGCAAGATATGGTAAATTGCAAATTATCAAATCAAATTCATAGTTAATCGCATCAGCGCCATTACAACATATTACATTATTAGTTTTGTAGGTCTGATTTTTTAATACTGAAAAATTAATATCTGTTCCTACAACAAAGAGGAAGTTTTTACATAAAAGTTGAGTTAGAAATCCCGAGCCACTCCCCACATCTAATGCAGAATATCCCTTTTCTTGTTCAACATAATCAGCTAAAAAGAAAGTGTCTTCTGCAGGTTTGTATTCATCATTTGTTACAAATTTTTTCTGCAATTTTCACAATCTCCTCTCCGGATAAATCATCCAATCTTTTTTCAGAAGTTGCTTCCATTCCAAATTGTTTTAAAATATTTGAAATTTTTTTTCTTCTGTAAGAAAATATTTTGTTTATTACAGAAATTAGCTCTTTATCGATAGATTTTCTTTTTTTTATTCTTAAGATTAATGAATCAACTTTAGGATTAGGAGTGAAATTTTTTTTGTCAACCTTTGAAACAGTTTGGATTTCAAGCGTATGGTTGGCCAAAATGGTTACTGCTTTTCTTTCTTTAGGAGATTTTGTTAGTAGTTTTTCTGCAAATTCTTTTTGGACCATAATTACACCATGCAAAAAAGGAGTAGCCGCAAGCCATTCTATTGCATCCCTACTTTTCGAATATGGTAAATTTGAAACAAAAACGGTGAATTTGTCTTTTGTTTTAAATCCATCACCATGTTTTAACTCAAGGTTTTTTATTTTTGAGAAATTATTCTTTGCTTTTTGGAATAATTCCTTATCAGCATCAATAGAGATGACTTTTTTAGCATTTTTACATAATAGTGGAGTCAAAATACCCAATCCTGTGCCTATTTCATAGACAATATCATTTGAAGTAACATCAGCTTCGACGATAATTTTTTCAGCAATTGGATTTGAATTTAGAAAATGTTGCCCTAATTTTTTTCTCTTTATCATCTCTTTACAAAGAGATTCATTCTACTTTCTCCAGTGATCTCACTCATAATTCGTTCTGTGATGTGTTTAATTGGTTCTTTGAAACCAACTCTATCTTGCAAGTCTTCATAACTCTCAAATTTTTTCTTGTCTCTTTCTTCTATCATAATTTTCATGTATGTTTTGCCAATTCCAGGAATCAATTCCAAAGCATGAATTCGGGGAGTTAATGGTTGTGCATTATTAAGATACTCGACAAATCGTGATTCGTTTTCAGTTACAATATTTTCTATCACTGAAGGCAATTCAGTTTGAGCTGAAGATGATATATTATCATAGTCTAATTTTCCCAAAACAGAAAGTACTTTTGTCCTTCCTTCTTTTCCAATGTAAATTTTCTCGCCAATTTCAAAAGTGGAATTTGGAATTCCAAGAATTTCTAAAATAGTTAACCTATCTTCTCCTATCGCAGTAACAATAATTCCATCTCGCCCTCT